>JACROI010000025.1 GCA_016214465.1 Candidatus Magasanikiibacteriota bacterium | reverse complement strand
CAATACTGTAAATTGATAGATATTGGTCGGGCTGTGGCTCAGTTGGCTAGAGCGTCTGGTTTGGGACCAGAAGGTCGTGGGTTCAAGTCCCACCAGCCCGATTTTTAAACCCAATATGTCCTTTTTTAGAAAAAATTATATTATTTTTATATTTTTTGGGGCTGACCTGGCCCTTATTTTGTTACATTTTTTTCTGCGCAAAAAATTCGGTTTTTTTGATTTGGATAAAGAAGGAAATCTCGGCTCGCTTTACGCCGGCATTAAATTATGGAGTGGGGCCACAATCGCTTTGATAAGTTTTTATATTTTGCGCCGATTAAAAAGTTCGCGTTTTAAACAAGCGCTTTTTTTGTTTTTGGCTTTGGGACTGGCATACATCGGCCTAGACGATATGATGGTCATTCACGAGCGTATGGGGTTTGTGTTAAATAACATTTTTGGTTTTGGCGGATTTTATGGCGAGTCGTTCAATTGGCTGATTTTTTATACGCCTTTTATCATTGCTGGACTCTTGGTGTTTTTTGGTTTGATACTTGAATTGCGAAAAGATTGTCGTGAAGCATTTTGGTGGTTTTTGATTGGCGTTGTTTTGTTAGCCGGTAGCTTGGGCGTGGAGTTTTTTGGCCGCTACTTGCTTTTGCAGATTATCATCAATGTGCCGTTGTATTACATATTGATTGTGGCGGAGGAGGGATTGGAAATGTTCGGCGCGAGTTGCTTGATTTTCGCCATTTTGATTTATTTTCAAAAATTATTTAACAAACATATTCAAATACAATAATATGAGAGAGACAACCAAAATACTTTCGGCCGAACATCAAAACATTTTAAAGATGTTGGATTTGTTGCTCAAAGAATGTACGACTTTGGAATCTGGCCAGCCGTTGAAGAAATCATTTTTTGAAAGAGCGGTGGATTTTATCAAACATTACGCCGATAAATTTCATCATGCCAAAGAAGAGGATATTTTATTCGTGGAATTAAACAAGCCCGAGGCCAATATGCATTGCAATCCGATCGGACAGATGCTTTATGAGCATGATTTGGGGCGGGGATTTGTAAAAGGGTTGGAAGAAGGGTTGGCAGTGGAAGACGCGGTTAAAATTATGGAGAACGCGCGCAATTACGCGCAACTGTTGCAGGAGCATATTTTTAAAGAAGATAACATTTTGTATCCAATGGCTGAGACTGCTTTAACCAAGGAAGTTGAAACGGCGATGTTGGAACAATTCCGACATGTAGAAGAAGAAAAATTCGGCCGCGCGGTAATTGAAAAATATTTGTCTCTAATCAATGAAGTTGAGGAATAAGATTGACAGCCTCTTGACTTTTTGACTCTTTTCGATTAATATATTCCTCATAAAGGACAGTGGGGAGTCCTTTCGGATTTCGCGAGCAAGGAGTTCGCGAAAAACAACATTCAAGTTCTAAGAAGGAGTGATACTTTGAAAGGTAACAAGGTCTGTGCGTTGACGAATATTGCTCTGGGGGTTTCGGAGGAGCAGGTGATCATCATGGTTCCGTACTCGCCCGATGGTTCGGATGGTCCGTGGGAGCTGAAAGAGGTCGCGCGCATCAGCGGCTCGGCTTTCAACAGCCGTGTGTCCAGCTTCGGCAGAAACGGCCGGATTCCCGGAATTGAGCTCGGCAGCCGCAAAAGCCCGTCGATCAGGGTCTTTAACTTTCAGACATTCGCGGCCACGCGTCCGGAGCAGGATGTTCATCAGCTGACGGAGCGGCTTCCTTTCCTGAAGCGCTACATCAGTGATGTGCGTCGCTGCATGAGCGGTGGCGATGAGCGGGTCAAGTTCCTGCGCGGCATCGGGTCCATGAACGCTTTGCTGCGGCCGAGCGTCGCGTCCTAGCCGATTCTTGGCAACAAGTTCTTGGGCTGTGAACTACAGCCCTGTGGTCCGTAGGTACCCCTGCCTATCGGACCACTTTTTTATCACATATCTTGACTGTTTTGGTTTTTTCAATTATCATAACAGTGTATTTAATTCTTAATCTTTATTCATTATGGATAATGCCGGCGCGATAAACAAAATTTTGTTGATCAAAAAAATCTATTTTTATCTGGTCTCTTTCGTGGCCTTAATGATGGTCGTTTTTTCTTTGGCTGATTTGGTCAATACAGCATTGAGGATGTATATTTTTAAACGCGCTGATAATTTTTCTTATTATCAGGCAATGTCTTGCAATGTGCCAGTGGCGGCAATAAAAGATCCCAATGTTAAAACAGCGCCCGAGGTAACGCCGATTTCCAAAGAAGATTGCGAAAAGCAAGAAGCGGAAAACAAAAAAAGAGCCGAGGAAGACCGTCTGGCTCAACGCGAACAGGATTTGGTGCGGGACATTTCCATGATTGTGGTTGGCTTGCCTTTGTTTGCTTTGCACTGGATGGGCGCGAAAAAGAAAGACCAAGAATAAAAAATAGAATTTTTGTTTTGTCATTTCGAGGAGCGAAGCGACGAAGCAATCTCATATTTGGATCACGAGATTGCTTCGCTTTGCTCGCAATGACATACAATGCTGGTATCATATACTAAGGTATATAATACCCTTGCTCGGAAAAGTGAAAATAAATTTTCACTTTTCACTCACTGCGGGTATCATATAACGGCTATTATCCGAGTTTTCCAAACTCGTGACAGGGGTTCGACTCCCCTTACCCGCTCCAAAAATTAAAAACACCCGCGATTCATGTTGCGGGTGTTTTGATTTAATGTTTATTTTACTTTTTCAATTGTGTCCATGATTGTTTTAGCTGACTGGCGCAATTTGGCCAGTTCATCGGGCGACAGTTTTATTTCCATTACTTTTTTAATTCCGGTACGGCCGATTACAGCCGGCAATGACAGGCAAACATCTTTAAGTCCGTATTGGCCGGTAAGCAAAGAAGAAACTGGAAAAATGTGATTTTCATCATATAAAATTGCTCGAACAATCCGTTCCACTGCCAGGGCAATGGCATAATATGTTGCGCCTTTTTTGCAAATGATGTCGTAAGCGGCGGTTTTGGTTTTTGTGTATGCCTGTTCCACGGCCTTTTTGTCATATTCCGGCAGAGCCGAGATGTTTTCGCCCATTAAATTTACATGCGAATAAACCGGCACTTCGGAATCGCCATGTTCGCCGATCAAATACGCGCCCATGCTGTCCGGCGCGACGCCAAATTCTTGCGCCAATAAAAATCTAAAACGGGCTGAGTCCAAAGTGGTGCCTGTGCCAAACACTTGGTAATCAGGCAGGCCGGATTTTTTCAAAGCAACATAAGTCATTACGTCCAAAGGGTTTGTCACTGTCAGAATCACGGCTTTGTTAGTATAGCGTTTTATTTTTTCAATAATATCTCCAACTATTTTAGCATTGGCCGCGGCCAACTCCAATCGCGTTTGTCCGACTTTTTGTCCCAAGCCTGCGGTAATCACCACCACATCAGCGTCTTTACAATCAGAATAATCACCGGCCCAGATTTTGGTTTGCGGTACAAAAGAAATGCCGTGTTCCAAATCCCAGGCCTCGCCCAGACATTTGTCTTTGTTCACATCAACCAAGACAATTTCCGAAGCAATGCCGCTCATCATAATGGCAAAAGCGGAAGTGGAGCCGACAAAACCCGTGCCAATGATAACCACGCGGGTGGTTTCAATCGCGGGAGCGAGAATTTGTTTTGAGTTTTTTAAAGAGAGAAGTTTTTTCGGCATAAAATTAAAAATTAGTTGGGCATTTATGTTTATATTTTTTATGAAAATCTTCAATGCCTTTTTTGGAAAGCAAACCGTCTTGCGGGCCGATTTTCATTATCACCGACGAAGAATTGGCCGATCCCCAGCACATAGCCATAGGGATTTTTTTGCTATATTGCAAAGCGGCCAAAAATCCGGTTGCAAAAGCGTCCCCGGCTCCGGTGCGTTCAATGTTGGGCGTGTCAAAAATGCCCATTTGCCAAAATTTATCACCATCAAACACAAACGAGCCGGCTTGGCCGTCGGTAATAATGATAATTTTCGGTCCGATTTTATGCAAAGCCAAAAGATAGCGGCGGATGTCGTGTTGTGCGCCAACCATGCGCGCCGCCTCTTCTTTATTGACAAACAGCGCTTCGCAAATTTTTAAAAGTGGTTTCATTTTTGCCAAACCGGCGCGCAATTGAAATGTTCCCGGATTGTATCCCAATTTTATTTTATTCTTTGCCACCCATTTGGCGATTTGATTGTTCAAACCATCGTGATGAGCGGCGACAGAGGTGTAATAGGCCCATTTGGTTTGCGCTTTCATCGGCAGGGCGTAATCGCGTTTGGCGTGATAGACAAAAATTGTGCGTTCGCCTTGGAAATTAATCACGACCGATGCGTTGGTTTCTTTTTTGGGGTCATAAATCAGATATTCATCCGAGACATTTTCTTTTTTCAATGTCTCTTTGATAAATTCGCCATTGCCGTCATTGCCAAGTATGGTGTAAATGGCGGTTTTGAGTCCCAGCCGCGCGCTGCCCACGGCATTATTGGCTGCGTTGCCGGCCACTTTGCGGTGAAAACTGTCCACCGGAATTTTGTCCGCGAAATTAACGCAGATAACACAGCGGTCCGGATGCAATTTGCAGTTTATTTCCGCGTCGTGAATTTGGAGCAGCGTGTCAATGGTGCAGTCGCCGATGGAAATGATGTCAAACATATTTTATGGCATTTATTATTTTATTTTTAATTCCTTGGGGATCAAGTCCGGCCATTTCATACACCTCTGTTGGCGGGCCGGATTTGAGAAATTTATTTACGCCGATGGAGCGAGCAGGGTAGCCGGCCGGCAATAGAAACGGATAAAGAAATCCGGGCCAGCCATTGTGCAAGGCGATAGTGTGTGCTCTTTCTTCATTAGAGAAAATCGCTTCGGCTTTTTTTTGATTAGCGGTGCGCAGTTCTTCAAATAATTCCGGAGAAGTGACAGCTAAAATTTTAACATCATAATTTTTTTCCAATTCCGGCAAAATTTTCAAAACATTGACCATGGTTTGTCCGCCTGACACTGCCAATACAATTTTTTTCTTGCCATTATCCGCGTGCTTGATAAAAACATACGCGCCGTTCACTGCCTCGCTCGCGGGCGGTATGCCATCATCGCGTTTGAATACCAAAGTATTTGGGCGCATTATTGACAAAGCAATCGGTTCGCCTTTGTTTAAAGCGTAAAAAAGCATTTCAATTGTTTCATTGGCATCCAATGGTTTATACGCTTTAATGCCAGGATAGGCGTTAAAAAGCGACATCCAAAACAGGCCGTGATGAGTCGGGCCGTCTTCGCCTGTTTCCGGGCCGTCATGCGCCGCGAGCATAATGAAAAATCCTTTATTTGTCGGATTCACCGCGTTGTTAATTAAAGCCATGCGCACGGAATTGGCCATTATTGATGTAAAGACACCGTAAGAAGCAAAGACTGAAACAGCTTGAAATCCGCCCGGCAAAACATCTTGTGTAAGAGTAGCGGAGAGCATAGCCATATTTTGTTCAGCAATGCCAAATCTAAATCCGCGACCCAACGGGTTATCTTTATTAATAATTCCATAAATATTTTCCGCCGCGCCGGTCAAAATTGATTTCATCAAATCACCGGCGCCCAAATAGAAAAATGCGCTTTGCGTCATCAGCCATTTAAACCAGGCCTCGGTGGCTTTACGCGTGGTGACTTCGGTTCCTTGGGCAAAAACCAGTTCTGGCGGCAGTTGCGCTGGACGGGTGATGGCAATTGGCTTGGTCAAAGGCCGCCCCGGCAAAGTTTCTTTCATTTTTTCAACTTGGTGTTTTTCTTGAGGTAAAAGTTCTTGTCCTTTTTTTAATTTTTCCAAAAAGTATTCGGCTAAATCCTTGTCTAGCGATGATAAAACAAAATTCAAATCGTCTTGGGCTTTTTTATCAACTCCGGGAATATCAAATCTCATGGCTTTCATTATTTCCACATATTCGCCATGCTTGGCTGGAGTGCCGTGCGAGTCGGATTTGTTTTCGTTTTTGCCATAATGCAGGCCTTTGGTGCCGTGGCACAGCACCACTGTCGGATGGTCGTTTTTAAATCCTTCTTTGGCTTTTTTATACGCTTCCAATAATTCCGCGATATTGTGTCCGTTCACCTCAATCACATTCCAGCCCAGTCCAAGCCAGTGATTGATATATGGAGTGGAAATTACTTCATTAATGTTGCCATCAATGCCAAAATGATTGTAATCCAAAATGTTGCGCGCTTCATAGGTAATGCCTTCTTCTGTTTCCGCGTCGCCCATTAAGACCCAGATCTTGGTGGCTAGTCCGCAAGAACGGTGCAAAGCGGCAATTCCCGCGGCGGCAGACAGTCCGTGTCCTGATGAGCCAGTGGAAACATCAGCCAGGGGATAGATTGATTCTACATGCCCGGAAAGACCATCGCAATGTCGAAATTTAAGCAAGCATTCCGGAAGAATAGCATTGAGTTTTTCTTTATCAAAATTAATGCCAGTGCGTTTTAGAGATTCATAAATCAGAGCCAATGTGCCATAAAGCAGAGGAGTGCAATGGCCGGCAGACCAAACCAAGCGGTCGCGACTGGGATTTTTCGGGTTAAGCGGGTCAAAAGCAAAGAGTCCGCTCAATAGCATAGCTAACAGTTGCTCCACTTTGGAAGATGAACCACCAGGATGTCCTGAACGTGCTGATTCAATGGCAATAAACGCCAAAGCGCGGATAAGCGATGCCAGTTTGGTGTTTTTATCTTCATCCAGCCGCGTAAAAAGCGAGGCGGAAGAATTTTGAAGATTGAGGTGAATCGGGTCAGTGTTGGGCATATTATTTTTTGTTTAGAAAATTCACGGCTGATAAGGCGGCGGTTGCACCCATTCCGGCCGCCACGATAATTTGTTTGTAAGCAGTGTCAGTAACATCTCCGGCGGCAAAAATTCCCGGCATATCAGTCGCGCTATTTTGGTCAACCATAATTTCTCCTTTGGTATTTTTTTTCACTAGATCAATAAAGTCGGCGTTAGGTTCCCAGCCGGCGTGAACAAAAACGCCATTGACAGTGATTTGTTGTGTTTGGCCGTCCGCGTCTTTGTATTCCACTCCGGTCACGGATTTTTCACCGAGAATTTTTTGTGTCGCGGCTTGCGTTAGAATAGTAATTTTGGAATGATTTTTTACTTTTTCAATTAAAACCGCTTCGCCTTTGAATTGCGGATTGCGATTTAAGAGAAACACTTGCGAGGCAATTTCTCCGAGCATCAAAGCCGATTCCAAAGCGCTGTTGCCGCCGCCCACCACCGCCACGATTTTATTTTTGAACAGCGGAGCGTCGCAAACCGCGCAGTAAGTGACCCCGCGATGGAATAATTCTTTTTCACCGGGCACACCCAAACGGCGCGGATGAACACCAGTGGCAACAATCACCGCTTTGGTTTCATAGATTTTTTCTTCGCCGGAAAAATTTTTGGCAGTGACGACAAAAAGATTATCTTTTTTTTCTATTTTTTTTGCGAGCCAGCCATCATCTACGAAAACATTATTGTATTTCAATTGTTCTTTGAATTTTTCCGCCAATTCCAAACCGCCCACTTTTACATAGCCGGGATAATTTTCAATAATGTCTGTGGTAGCGATTTCTCCGCCAATGTTACCTGCGATTAATTTAATGTCCAACTGGCGGCGAGCGGCGTAAATGGCGGCGGTGACGCCGGCGGCTGAACCGCCTAAAATAACAATATCATGCATATTAAAAATATTTATTTTTAATTTTTTCCACTTTCTCCTCCACTTCCTCCATTGATAATGGTGGGGTCAGGCCGGATTTGGCGATTAAATCAATAACAATTTTAATAAAATGTTTCACACCCGGGATAATGTTTTCCGGTTTTATTTCCACTCCGCGCGTTTTGGTCCAATGTTTGGCAATATTCGCGCGCACTTGTAAATACCCTTGGAAATGGGCGTATTTTGTTTGTTTGTCTTTCAAGGCCTGAATAGCGGTGTTGATAATTGGTTCCGGTGTTTTTGGCCCGGTGTCGCCAATGTGAAATTTGTAAATTTGTAAAAATTTTTTGGTTTTTTCAACTGCCATTACTTCAGCCCCAAAGTCAAAAGCGGTTTCCGTGCCAAGAAGTTTCAAATCAGGATTAGTTTCAAAATTAGGCATAGATTAAATGTTGCAATTCCTTTAAATGTTCGCGCGGGTTGGAGTGGGCAAAAATTTCACTGCCCACATCCAGATATTCCACGCTCAGAGTTGCCAGTTGTTTGATTTCTTCTTGATGAATTCCGCCATCAACCGCGACCGGCACATTTGGATGCTTGATTTTAAATTCTTTGATTTTATTAAATGTATCGGGAATGAATTTTCGGCCTTGTTTGCCAGGAGTTACCGCCATAAAAAGGATTAAATCCGCTTGATAGGCCAAGGCCTCTAAATTTTCCAGTCCGGTGTCGGGATTAACAGCCACGCCGGCGTCAAAGCCATAGGCCTCAATATGTTTGACCACGGCCAAAGGAATTTTTACTGCTTCATAATGGAATACAATCCTTTTGACGTTGGATAAATCATACCATTTTTCAATCTCTGTTGTCGGGTCGGCCACCATTAAATGCAGTTCATATTTTAAGTTGGTGATTACGGTTTTGATTTTTTCAGCCGCCAAAGTTTTTTGCGAGACAAAAATACCATCGGAAACATCAATTTGCACCCAGTCAGTCGCGCCTTCCATTTGTTTTATTTGGGTTTTAAATGTTTCTAAATTGTCTGTTAGAATCGCCGGAATAATCTTCGGCATATATTATAGAGTGGCGGTTAGTTGTTTTTGAGGACGTCCGGAGCGAGCTGGGGAAAGAAGGTTTAAATTGAAAAAAAATAATCCAAACAAATTAAAGATAATACGAAGTGACAGCGAGCGAGGATAGAGGCGACGCTCAACGTGCGTCGCCTGTCCGAAAAAACAACTAACCGCCACTCTTTTAAGATCCTAATTTTTCAATTCTTCTTTTATGTCTTTCATCTTCGGAAAACGGCGTTTCCAAAAAATGTCGCGTGATGGCTTGCGCGTAATCAGATTGTAACACACTGCCGGCCAGACACAGTATGTTGGCGTTCAAATGTTCGCGCGCCAATTTTCCAGCCCGCGTGTTGTAGCCCAAGGCCGCGCGAATTCCTTTGATTTTATTCGCCGCCATGCAAATGCCATTGCCCGAGCCACAAATCAAAATTCCCAAACCACCTGTTTCCAAAACCTTGGCCGCGACTTTGGCGGCCGCGTCAGGATAATCATCTTGCGGGTCAATCGGCCCGGGTGTCAAGTCCTCCGGCAAGTATTCATTAAGTTTCAAAAAGTCCTTTATTTTCTCCTTTAATTCAAAACCGGCGTGGTCCGCGCCTAAATATATTATTTGAGGCATATTTTTGTGTGTTAGTGTTTCTTTTATTCTATCAGATGATAGGGCTTGTGCCAAGCGGATAATCATACTATTTTTAAGTGTATTGACATGTGAATAACTACCTGTCAATTAATTTAGAAAAGTGTTAAAATGAAGACAGTTTAATTTATTAAGATTTTAATTTTTTTGAATATGTCTTTCAAAAAATGTTTTACGATGTTCACTGTCGCCAGCACCATACTTTGGTCGCTGGGAATTTCCGCTTTTATTTCTCAACCTGTTCAAGCCGCTGTAGTCACAGCCAGCGGTCCGTACGAACTTTTGCCAACAGGCGGCATGTCGGCCACGGCAAGCAGTTATGATATTCCGGTTTTTCGTATTGCTTTGAACAAGAGTGTTGGAGGCAGCGAGACTTTGACCAGCATCACGGTTACTGTTACGAGCACTGTGCCAACCAACAACGCCACTCTGGCTTCACACATTTCTCAATTGGTTGTTTTTAAAGATTCTAACAACAATAATTATTTTGATCCGCAAAATGATGGGTTTGCCGGTTCGCAAAGCACAGTAAATGTTGGTTCGGCCACCACCATTACCACCGGAAGCAATAATACCTTGGCTGACAATGGCTCTTTGCCCACAAGTTTTTTTGTGGCGATTAAAACAGCATCCGGTTGGGCGGCCGGAGATTCCATTTATGTTAATTTTCCAACTAATGGCATCGTGGTTAATCCGTCAGGCAATTCACCGACAGTTTCCGCCATAACCAGTAGCCGGGCGATTTCTTTTGGCGGCGGTGGCGGGTGGAGTGGTTTTAGCGTTAGCAGTGTTTCTTTTGTTAACGCGTCCAATGCGGATGTTTCTTTTACGGATAATTTGGATTTGAATACCGGCAATGCCACATCATCTGCCAATTATATTTTGAAGAATGCTTCCGGCGTTTCTCAAACAATCAATTCCATTGTTGTTTTACCGGATAATAAATCAGTTCGTCTGACCGCGGCTAGCGGAGTTACCATCCCATCTGACGGAACCTATTCAGTAACTGTGTCCAATGGAGTTAAAAATACTTTTGGCCAGGCCAATTTTGGAACTACCGCTTTTTCCATTATGAGCGCGCAGGTGCCGTTGCTGATTTCAGAGGTTAAAGTCGGTTCGGCCACGGATCAATATGACGAGTTTATTGAAGTGTATAATCGTTCCGGCGGGAATATTCCAACTTCCACCGTAAAATTGCATTTTGTAAATACTGCTGGCACTGTTGACACCAATGTTCCTTTAACATGGCTGAATGAAAGTATGGTGCCCAATATACCATCCCATAAATTTTTATTGATAGCGCCGATTACTTCTTCCGCTTCTTCCAGTGCTGACGCGGTGTATACCACCTCAACCATTGCTTCTTTAGTGCCTGGCGGAGCGGCTTACATTAGTAATAGCGCGGCCAGTTCCACCGCGGTAATGGACAAAGTTTGTTGGGGTGGCCATGCTGTGTTGGCAGATTGCGAAGGTAGCGCAGCGAGTGGTTTAAGTACTAATGATGGAATTTCAATTGAACGCAAGGCATTTAATGATTCCACTTCGGCCAGCATGCTGGTTAGCGGTTCTAATCCCTGGCAAGACGCTGATGATGGCAATGGTGTGGACACACAAAACAACAATTTTGATTTTGTGACTCGGACGATTCCTGAACCGCAAAATAGCCGCATTGTTTCAGCGGAAAATCCCACCGGCGGTTCTTATGGTGGATCAAACAACCAAGCGCCCAACATTCAACACGCGTCTATTTTCAAAGCCAGTGTTGATTCCACTTTTAATTTGGTAGCGAGAATTTATGATGATGGCGGCACTTTACCTGCCGGTAACACTCAGTTGATTTATTGCGTTACGGCCGCGGCTTCTTGCACGCCGGCGTCGTCAACACCGATTTATGGCACGAGTATCGGTTCCGGTTGGTATAAATTCAGCACTACCTCCACTGCTTGGGGAACGGGAAAAACGCTTTTGAAATATTATTTGCAAGCGGCTGATTCAGCCACGCCAGCCAAGACCAAGGTTTATACCATTGACCCAACTTTTGATACTGTTACTTACGACACCACTGGCACCGGCATTCAAACCACGGCTCTGCAACTAAGTAAATCCATATCAGTTACTTTAAGTTCCGGCAATTTGGGCAGCGCCTCCATTACGGGTACGATTAATGATAGTTCCAGCGTGGCCATTAGCGGCGCCACTGTTTGGATTGAAGGCACGCAATTCGCCGCGACTACCGGCAGTGACGGTTCTTTCAGTTTTGCCAATGTCGGTCCGTCCGGCGGCGCCACTTTGAAAATAGCGAAAGACGGCTATGGCGATCTTTCTATGGCTTTTTATATTCCAGCTTCCGGAGTGGTTTCTTTGCCAGCATTGACATTGGTTAGCGGCGCCATGGGCGCTGGCGGGGATTATAATCAGCCAAAAGTGACCAATTCTTTTCCGGCTCCCAACATGATGGGCTTCCCAACATTAAAAGGCGATGGCACAATTTCTTCCATAGAAGTGAATTTCAGCAAAGCCATGGATATCACCACTTTTTTGTCCGCTAATGTTTCTTTAACCGAAGTCGGTGGCAGCGCGGTTGCCGGTTCGGTCTCGGTTGGCTCAACAACTCAATTAAAATTCACTCCGACTTCGGCCTTGACCTCAGGCAAGAATTATATTTTTTCTTTGACTACCGGAATTAAAGATCCGGCCGGCAATCCGATCATGGGCAATAATGTTGATGGTAAATATGTTTTGCCTTTTTCAACCGGTGGGGGAATGTACAGTAGTGTGTCGGATATTGGTGGAAATTTTGGTACTGGTAACGCCTTTCCGGCGTATGTGGTTGGCAGTCAGCCAGCTCCGGGCAAACAGAGCGTGGCGCGCAATATTTGGGCGGAATGACATCTTCCAAAGGAATCCCATTGGGAAATCCGGGAACATCCGGTTATTTGACCAGTGTTAAATATCAATCGGATTTTGACACCAGTTCCAGCGCGACCGGGGATCTTACCGCTCCGACTGTTGATAATACTGTGCCGGCTGATACCGCGACCGGCGTGTCAACTTTGAAGCCGATTATTTTTAGTTTTTCCGAGGCCATGAACCCAACGACCGTCACCGAGAATTCTGTGTTAGTGAAACTGGGGTCTTCGGCTGTGGCCGGCAGTTTAACTTATGATTCCAATAATTGGACAGCTACTTTTATTCCAAATTATTCTTTGGCCGCCACCAGCACCTATACCATCACAGTTACGACCGGCGTACAAGATTTAGCCGGCAATGCTTTGGCATCAACTCTTTTGCGCACTTTCACCACCGGTAACGCCGATACTTCTTCTCCAACAGTAGTTTCCGCTCAAGCCAATGATTACGCCTTGAAAGTGGTATTTTCCAAGCCAATGTTGGCCGGTTCGGTCAGTGATTTGAATTATGCCAATAGCGTTTTGAAACCGGCCAATTATACTGTTCATCTAGTCAGTTCCGCTGGAGCCACACAGTCCACCATTTCCACTTCCGCGGCGACCATCACTTATGACGCGCCCAGTCGTAGCGTGGCTTTGAATGGCATCACTGGCATCGTTGCCAATAATTTGGTCAACATCAGTGTGGCCAGCGCCAAGGATATTGGTTTTAATGATATTGCCGCCAGCACGGCCGCGGCCGCGACCACTACCGCGCAATCCAGCGGCAAGACCGGTAATTTTACCGGCGGCGGTATGACCGGGCCGATGTTTGGCACCGATGGCAACATGATGCAGGGCGGAATGATGGGCGGGCCGCCGGCAATGGTTGGAACTTTTATTGATTCAGGAATCGGTTTTGCTCCGGGCGTTAAAGTTTATCCATTTAATTCAATGGCTAGTGTGAGTACAATTTATGGCGTGGAGATTCCTTTGTCTTATCAAGTTCCCAATGCCGGATTTATTGATATTGCTTTCCCGGATGGAACCGATGTTGTTAATGCTAAAAAAGACACTGCCAGTCCGCCGAATAATGATTTGAACGGGCCTGGTTCGGGCACGGTTGTTTTTGGCACAAGCGAAGGGACTTTACCATCCGGCTGGACAACTGGCGGCGCGGCTAGTGATGGCGTGATAGTGAATACAGACTCGCGTACTGTGAGGATTATTTTAGGAGCGGTGGCTACGCGTCGCGGCACAGCTAATCTGACTTCCGGCGATGGCGACCAGCATGATTTCTTGCGAATGGACATCGCGCAAATAGTTAATCCTTCCAACGCGACAAAAGTTGGTATGAGTGGTAATTCCGCCACTGTTTCCACTAAAAAAGCAGATGGCACTGTTTTAGAAACATTGTCTTCCAGTTCTTTTTCCACTTCGGCCGCCGGCAGTTTCACCGTGCGCGGCCGCGTGATGTCCGGGGCTAGCGGGGTCAATGGTATTAATGTTTTCTTAATGTCGCCAATGACCGGCCCGCAATCTTCCTCAACTGCCAATGGTCGTTTTAACGCACAAGATGGAGAATTCATGTTTCAAAATTTGGTGGCTGGAACATATATGTTGGGAGCCGAACAATTTGCAAAATCAGGCGGCACGAGCTACACTGCAGGATTTCCAGGCCCAATCAATGTTAACTCAACTAATTGTTCTTCCAACATTTGCAGTCAGAATATCTCGGTTGTGGATGCTTCCACCGGTGCCACTGTCACTTTGAATATCAGCGGCACATTCAGCAATGATGCAATTGATATTTTTGCAGGAGGACCAGGTTCGTTTAGAAAAGCCACTTCCACTTTGAATGGTACGCTTGCCGGTAATACTTCCAATTCCATAAAATTAAATACCAATGGCGTGTGGATGGTTGGTTTTGGACCGCAAATGTCCACGGAAATGTTTGGCAAGGGTGGGCCGTCAGCTCCAACAGCTTGGATGCCGCCAAAACCGCAAGAAGTGCAGGTGAGCGGCTGTCCATCTTCTTGTTCTGTAAATCCATCAACTTTAACTTTCAATATCTCAGCGGCTAATAAGACAATTAAATTTACAGTTAAAGACGCGTCAAGCAATGCAATTGCCAATGCCAATGTTTTTGCGTATTCTCCGGCAGGCGGATCTGGCAACGATACCGCAGCCAATGCCGATGGAACAGGTTCGCTAAATTTGTCTTATGGTTCGTATAAAATAGGTGCGAGCGTTTCCGGCATGCCAGGTGGCGTGGAGAGGTCAATTCTTATTAAAGATGATGGCGGCGCTGATAAAATGTTCGTTGATGGTTCAAGCACCGGTATTGCTTTATCCAGCATGACCAGCGCCAGTTTGACATTGACTATCAGCAAGCCATCTTACACAATTTCAGGTCAAGTTACTGACGGCACAAATCCGGTTGCTAACGCGCCGGTCAACGCCTATCGCACCGATGGGCCGGGCCATTCAGAAACATTTACGAATTCTTCAGGAAATTATACTTTGTATGTGGCAAATGGTATTTGGAAAGTTCAGGCGTTTGCTCCTGACTATGGAAAATTGCCTGAAAAAACAGTGACTATTAGCGGTTCCAGTTCTAGTGGACAAAATTTTGAGCCCAACACCAGCTCTGTTAATTATGCCACGATCACCAAGAGTGTTGGCAATGATGCCGATGCTGATGGTGTGTTTGATTCCGGAGAGGGAACGAGCAATGTGCAAATAATTGTTCAGGGTACGACCGGGGACTTGAATAATGATGGGGATACCAGCGATACCGGCGAAAACACGAGCTATATCAATAGTGTAATGACCGACACCAACGGTAGTTCCACTTTGAAACTTCCTCCAGGCACTTATACTATGACTGCTTTTTCTCCAACGCAAGGCGAAATGTCTTCTTCCACTCAAAGTATTGTGGTTAATGGAGCCGGGACTGTTGCCACAGCTCCTTATGATATTTTGGCTCCAAAAACCGGCGCCGTTACAATTAATATCTTAGATTCCAGCGGTAATGCCACGAGTAGTGTTCAGGCAGTGGTGGAATTTATGCAAATCGGCGGGAAGACCGACAAAGTGGAATCGTGGAGTGGTGTTGCTTCAAGTACAATATCGTTGCCGCAATATGATGTAGCTAATGCATTAAATGCAGTCACCAGCACCAATCCGACCAACATGTATTTAATGAATGTGACTATTCCCGGTGTTTCCGACAGCAGTTTAAATGTGTCTGGTGCGGACAGTAATACTGTGCTGGCCACCTCCACCGCGGCCAGCGGTTATTGGAAAGTGGAAGTGGATGCCAACACGGAATCAATTAATATAAGATTGCCGGCCATTAATTATGTAAGCGGGACAGTGAAAGATGCTGACGGTACAGCTGTGCCCGGAGCTACGGTGCATTTGGAAAATTCTTCAACCAATGAAAAAGTTGATGTTTTGGCCGACACCAGCGGCAATTATTCCGCTAAAGTTTCCAACGCGACCTATTTAGTAAGCGCCACCAAAGACGGCTACATTGATACGGCTTCCAGCGTGGCTATTAGCGCAAGCGGCGCGTTGGCTGATTCAGCCACAACAATGACCGCGGCCGCCTATACCATTTCCGGTACGATTACTGCTGGCAGTTCGGCGGCATCCGGCGCCACGGTGCGCGCGGAAAAATTGGGCGGAGGAATTGTGACTGCAACCACCGCCACTGACGGTACTTATTCTTTGAAAGTCATTAATGGTAATTGGAAAATTTCCGCCGCGGCAGATGGATACACTGAAAGCACTTACAGTTCTATTGTGGCTGTCAGTGGCGCCAATGTGAGCGGCAAAGATATTACTCTTTCTACCACTGCCACCTCGCTCTCCGGATCCACTTCTCAATCGCTTACTCCGCAGAATGGCGGCTCTATGAATGATTCTTCCGCCGGCGTTTCGGTCAATTCCTCGGAAGGCGCGTTGGCTAACTCAGCCAATCCGTATTCTCTTAATGAAAAAGAGGTTTCCAATGTGGTGGGCGGCAATGCCGGCACGCCCGTTAGCGGAGAGGCCAAGACAGTTAGCAGTTATGATAATGATGGCAATGCCGTAACCTTGTTAAATAGTGATGTTTCTGTCGGCGCCAGTTATTCCAATAGCGTTATGACAACTGCCTTGGGCGCATTGACTTTGGTTAAATTGGAAAAAGTAAATATGGCTTCTTGGGACGATACGGCTGACAATTGGCAAACCTTGCCAACCACCATTGGTTACAAGGATTCCAGTGGTAAATTTATTGAACCATCAGCCAGCGCTTCCACTTTGGCTTATACCGGCCAGACATCTCACTTTTCCTCATTCAATCCAATCGCTCCGTCTGACGGCATGGCTCCAAGCGCTCCGGCCAATGTGGCGGCGGTTGCCGGCAACGCCACTGTTTCCATTACATGGACAGCCAATAGCGAAGGCGATTTACAGGGTTATGATATTTATCGTTCCAGTACTGCCAATGGCACTTTTTCTTCTCTTGGTTCTGCCACTACCAATAGTTATACCGACTCATCGGCTGTCAATGGAAGTACTTATTATTACAGAATCACAGCCACTGACACCGGTGGTTTAGAGTCTGAATTTTCTTCTGCCTCCAACTCCGCTGCTCCGGTTGCTCCAACCACTGGCGGCGCCGGAGCCACGATTGTTCAGCCGGCTCCCAAAGTTACTACCACCTCTGTCATAGTCGGTGGCAATGCAAATGCTTTAACTTCTCTGGATGTGGTGTTGAAGTTCAATGTTACTGATGCCGTGCAAATGGCCATTTCGGAAAAAACGGATTTTTCAGGATCCTCTTGGGAAAGTTATGTTACGACCAAAAGTTTCAAACTATCTGATGGTCTGGGCGCGAAGAAATTGTACATTAAATTTCGTACATCTTTGGGCGGAGTAAGCGAAGCCACGGTTTTGGATTTGAATATAGCGAGTATTTCCGCAACACCGGCCACTGTGCCGGCAACAGCTCCCGTTGCCTCGACCGCGACTGTTCAGCCAAAAACCGTCGCGTCGTCTGTGCCCGGAGAAATTACCATCTCCACGCCTTCTTCCAAGGTGGCGATTACCGATGTCGTAGCTTCTTCTTATCAGCCTGGTGATATACTGAAATTCAGTTATGAATATCAAAATGATAGCGCCAAAGCAGTATCCATTAAAATTGTCCGCCAATTATTAAATAGCAAAGGCAAGGTGGTCAGTACTGCCTCAGCTGTTAAAACAATAAAAACCGGCAAATCATTTCAAGCAGATATATCAGAGGCAGTTAACAAAAAATTAACAGCCGGTGAGTATATTGTTAAGGTTAAGATTTTGAATGCTAAGACAGGTAAGCTAATTGATGAAAACAGTTTTAACATTCAAGTGGAAAAGCTGAAAAAGAAAATGTTTATTATGGGCGGAGTGAGCAATAGTGCTTCTGACATTGCTTTTGATGAGACAATTTTGGCTAAGATAAAATCCAATGTGCCGGTGCCGACCATGGTGAACTTCCATTATAGTTATACGAATAACACCGAAGCAAAACAGGTGGTGAAAATGGTGCGGCAATTGTTGGGCGCTGACGGAAAGATTATGCAGACCGGAAGCGGCAAATGGACGATGAAAGCGGGTGAAAATGACTCGTTGAATGTCAAACAGCCGGTGGCGGTCAACTTATCAGCCGGCAATTATTCCATTCGTATTGTTGCCTATGATTGGAAGACAAAAGAATTATTGACGGAAAATAGTTTGTTTTTCAGCATTGAATTGAAATAGCGAAAAACAAAAAACTCCTCTGGCTTGCGTCAGGGGAGTTTTTGGTCTACAATAAGTCAATATGTATAATGCCAATAAAGAAGAACAAGAAATACTTAAATACTGGGAGGAGCATAAGTGTTTTGAGAAATCAGTGGAAAGCCGGTCTGTGAGCAAGCCCTATGTTTTTTATGATGGCCCGCCGTTTGCGACCGGACTTCCGCATTACGGGCATATTTTGGGTTCGGTTATAAAAGATGTGGTGCCGCGCTATCAAACCATGAAGGGTTGGCGCGTGCGCCGGCGTTGGGGTTGGGATTGTCATGGCTTGCCGATTGAAAATATAGTGGAAAAGGAATTGAAAATATCGGGCAAGAAAGATATTGAAGAAAAATTAGGCGTAGAAAAATTTAATGAGATATGCCGTTCAAAAGTTTTAACATACACGCATGATTGGAAAAAGATGATTGATCGTATTGGTCGTTGGGTGGAGTTTGACAATGCTTATAAAACAATGGACTCAACATATATGGAGTCGGTGTGGTGGGCTTTGAAAACCATTTGGGATAAAGGTTTGATTTATAATGGCCGAAAAGTGTTGATGTACTGCCCGCGTTGCGAAACTCCTGTTTCAAAAGCGGAAATTGCCATGGATAATAGTTACAAAGATATTATTGAGGAAGCGGTGACAGTGAAGTTTAAAGTGAAAAATCCGACCAAACATGGTTTGTCGGAAAATACTTATCTTTTGGCTTGGACTACGACACCTTGGACTTTGCCTGGCAATGTGGCGTTGGCAGTGGGCGAGAAGATTGAATATTTGTTGGTAAAATCAGGCGCGGAAAATTATATTTTAGCCAAAGATCGTGTTACCAATGTTTTAAGTGAAAAATATGAAGTGTTTAAGGAATTATCAGGCGCGGATTTGATTGGCCTGGAATATGAACCATTGTTTGATATTCCGGCTGTAAAAAATTCCGGCAAAAATGCCTGGTATGTGGCGTCGGCCGATTTTGTAACCACAGAAGAAGGCACGGGTATTGTGCACACTGCTGTAATTTATGGCGAAGACGACTATAATTTAGGCGTGAAGCTTGATTTGCCAATGGTGCCGTTGTTGGATGAAAAAGGGCATTTTAATGAAGACGCGCCAGAGTTAATCCGTGGCCAATATTTTAAAAAAGCGGAAAAAGCCATAAAAGAAGATTTGGAAAAGCGCGGTTTATTGTTTACCAAAGAAAAATACACCCACTCTTATCCTCATTGCTGGCGTTGCGACACCCAGCTTTTTTACAATGCCATTTCCGCTTGGTTTATTGATATTCAAAAAATAAAATCGCGGTTGATTGAGTTAAATGAAAAAATAAATTGGTATCCGGAGCATCTGAAACACGGTAGATTTTTAAACATTTTGGAGACCGCGCCGGACTGGAACATCTCGCGCAATCGCTATTGGGCAACGCCTTTGCCTTTTTGGAAATGTGAATGCGGTCAGACCAAGTGTATCGGCAGTGTCAAAGAATTAAAAGCGCAGGCCATAAATTTTGATGCGGTATATAATACGGAAAAAGTTGAAGATTTGGATTTGCACAAAGACCAGATGGATAAAATTAAATTAAAATGCGCCTGCGGGAAAGAGATGGCTCGTATTCCAGAGGTGATTGACTGCTGGATGGAGTCGGCCGCAATGCCATTTGCAGAGTGGCATTATCCGTTTGAAAACAAAAAGGTGTTTAAATCACGATTTCCAGGGCAGTACATTGCCGAATACATTGCTCAAACCCGCGCTTGGTTTTATTATATGCATGTGGTGTCCGCTCTTTTGTTTGATGATGTTAGTTTTGAAAATTGTGTTACTACTGGTACGATTTTAAATGCCAAAGGCGAAAAATTATCCAAATCCAAACTAAACTACACTGACCCGTGGGTGATTATTGAGCAATATGGCGTGGACGCGATGCGATACTATATGATGAATAGCGTGGTGATGGATGCCGAGAATTTATTTTTTAGCGATAAAGAAGTAAAAGAAATTTACAATAAAGTCATCAATATCTTATGGAATGTCGTGGAGTTTTACAAAATGTACGCGGAAAAGGACGGTGCGGTTAGTGGCAAGCAATTATCCGATAATATATTGGATAAATGGATTTTGGCCAAATTGAATTTATTGATTAAAGAAATTACCGAGCAAATGGATAATTACAACACGGTAAAAGCCAGCCGGTCGATTAAGGATTTTATTGATGATTTGTCCACTTGGTATCTGCGCCGGTCGCGCGATAGATTCAAGGGCGATGATGAAGCGGACAAGCAGGCGGCTTTGGTTACTTTGCGCGAGGTTTTGATGACGCTTTCAAAATTAATGGCGCCATTCACGCCGTTTATCGTGGAAAAAATTTATTTGGCATTGGGTGGAGAAAAAGAAAGTGTGCATTTGGAGGATTGGCCGAAAGCGGATGAAAAATTGATTGATGAAAAATTGTTGGCCGAAATGACAACGGCGCGAAAAATTGTGGAAATGGGTTTGGCTTTGCGAGCGGCCAAGTGTGTTAAAGTGCGCCAACCATTGCCGCGTCTGCTGGTGGCGGGTGGCGAATTGTCCGAGGCCATGCGACAAATTGTGGCTGATGAATTGAATGTGAAAAAAGTTGAGATAAATAAAAAAGGCAGTGAATTGAAAGTGGAGTTGGATGTTGAGATAACACAGGAGTTGAAAAAAGAGGGCTTGGCGCGCGAAATTATCCGCGCTATCAATCAAAAACGCAAAGAAATCGGCTTGACTATTCATGACCAAGTAATTATTAAATATCAAACCGATGATAAATTATTGCGAGAAGTATTTACGGAATTTAGTGAGGAAATAAAAAAGAGCGTGTTGGCGAAAAAGTTGGAAGAAGGCGAAGGTGAAAAAATAGAAATTGATGGGGTGTCGGTGGAGATTAAGATTGAAAAAATATAACTTTTTGAGGAGCTGTTGGATTGCACATCCGTTCGCTCCTCTTTTTATGTATAAAATTTTGTTGTTTAGAGCTAAATTTGACATTTTTATTGGTTTATGGTATACTAGGAGTTATCAAATATGATAACTTTTAGGTGATAACTCTATGTCTGACAATTCAATTGTAATTTTACTTAAAACTAAAAGAACCGTGTTTTCCACCAAGGATTTAGCAATGTTGTGGAAGATTGATGATCTTAATTATTTGAAAGTAAAGGTTTATCGTCTGGTAAAAAGCGGGGCTTTAAAAAGAATTAAAAAAGGGTTTTTTGCTTTTGATGATAATTATAATGTTTGGGAATTGGCCAATAAATTGTGTTCCCCGTCTTATGTAAGTTTAAGAACAGTGTTAGCCGCCAGCGGGGTCATTTTTCAATATGATTCAACAATATACTCAATCGCTAAAAATAGCAGAGTTGTCACAGTCGGTAAACAAAAATTTGTTTATCAGAAAATAAAAAACGAGGTACTTTTTAATATCACCGGATTAAAAATAACAAATGATTGCACCAGCGCCGTTTTGGAGCGGGCAATTTTAGATACTTTATATTTGCAAAAAGATTGTTATTTTGACAATATCCGGCCGATAAATTGGGATATGTGTTTTGAATTTGTGAAGATTTATCAGAATAAAAAATTAGAAAACCGTTTGCAAAATTTGTATCAAACTTATGTTAAATAAATTAAAACATCAGGAAATAATGGAAAGAATCCTGATCAGTATCTACGGCGACCACAGCTTGCGAAATATTTTAGGTTTTAAAGGCGGAACTGCCGCTTATCTTTTTTACAATCTGCCGCGCTTTTCAGTGGATTTGGATTTTAATCTCTTGGCTCCAGCACAGGCCAAAGATGTTTTTGCCAAATTATCAACGATCGTTGAACAGTTTGGAGAAGTTAAAGACAAATATATTAAAAAGCACACTATTTTTTTGCTGTCGTCTTATGCGCTCAAAGATCACAATATTAAAATTGAGGTTTCCACGCGACCGGAGAAATTTGAAAAATATGAGGTAAAGAGTTTGTTTGGTTTCCCTTTTTTAGTTATGGAACAGTCAGCGCTAGTGGCCAATAAATTAGTCGCTTTATCTTCTAGAAAAAAATTTGTCAATCGCGATTTATTTGACGCGTATTTTTTTCTAAAAAATAATTTGCCGATTAGCGCGGACATCATAAAAGAAAAAACAGGTAAGGATTTGACGGCGTATTATAGATATTTGTATGATTTTATCAATGATAAAAAAGTGAATAATATTTTGCAAGGTATTGGCGAATTGGTATTGGAAAAGCAAAAAATTTGGATTAAAGAAAATTTGGTCAAAGAATTTTTATTTTTACTTCAACAAAAAATCAGAGAATCGGAGAATAGATGATAGAATATAATGTTTATTTTAATCCAAAATAAAACACTTCCCGCAATGTCGGGATAAACAGAATCGCGGCGAGCGCGACTAAAGTTAGGCCGGAAATGCTTAAAAGCAGGGGATTGCTTTTGACCTGTTGCCACTCGCGAGACAGTAAAATTAGTAGGACTTGAGAAATCACCAGCGAACTGAAAGCCAGGGTGCGGCCGAGCACGATATTGCTCCCATATATAGCCGCCCAATAATATAAGCCAAAACTAATTGTTAAAATTCCCAAGCCGCGCAGAAGGATTTGTTTAATGTGCTTGTGGTTGATAATTGGTTCGTTTGTCGACCGCGGCGGTTCGTTCATCAGGCCATACCGCGCTTTTTCCCTATCAAAACCCAAGACCGCGGCTGGATCGCAAATCAATTCCAAAAATATTACGTGAATTGGAAAGAAAATCAGGGGCTGGCCGAAAAATAGCGGCAAAATCGCGAGTCCGACAATCGGCAAATGAAATGAGAATAAAAATACAAACGCCTGGCGCAGATTGTCATAAATGCGGCGGCCTTCTTTTACAGCTGTGACAATTGTGGCAAAATTATCATCCAACAGCACCATGCTGGCGGCCGCTCGCGCGGCTTCCGTGCCTCGCTGGCCCATGGCAATGCCCAAGTGGGCTTTTTTTAACGCCGGCGCGTCATTCACTCCGTCGCCGGTCATGGCCACGATTTCGCCCGCTGATTGCAAGGCCTCCACAATCAGATATTTTTGCTCCGGTTCAATGCGGGCGAAAATTTCATGGCGTAAGACAGCTTGTTTCAACGCCGCTGGCGATAATTTTTTCAAGTCATCTCCGGTAATAATTTCTTCATGATGCGCCAAGCCGATCTGCTCGGCAATGGTGTGAGCCGTCAGTTTGTTGTCGCCCGTAATCATAATTACGCGAATGCCTGCGGTTTGGCACGCAGCCAAGGCCTCTTTAACTCCCTCGCGCGGCGGGTCGCTCATGGCCAAAAGTCCGACAAATCGCATTTCACGCGCGGCGATTTTTTCTCCAACCGCGCAGGGCCGTTCAGCAATCGCAATCACGCGCCAACCCTTTTCAGTCATCTTTGATAAAACATTTTCAGTTTTATCTTTTTCCTCTTTTGGCAAATTACAATGTGCCAGTACAGCTTCCGGCGCGCCGGCAGTGTATTGAAAACAAGCGCCGGATTTTTCCTGCCATAAATGATGCACCATTTTGGTCTGGGTGCTGAAAGTGCTGTCTTGAATCAAAACATGTTCGTCATAAATTCCGGCCGCGTCCAGTCGCAGGGTTTTGGCAAATCGTTGAATTTCCACCTCCATCGGGTCAACAGCCACTTGTTCCAAAGACAGTAGGGCGGATTTTATCAAATGCGTAAAATGGCCGTCTTGTTCTTTATCTTTAACATTATACAAACGGCCGTGAGTGTAGACTTGTTCCAGAGACATTTGACCTTGTGTCAAAGTGCCGGTTTTGTCAGAGCAAATCACTGTGGCTGAACCAAGCATTTCCACTTTGGCCATGTCGCGCACCAATGTTTGTTTGCGAGCCAGCCGCCATACGCCCATAATTAAAAAGACGTTGAAAACAATTGGGAATTCTTCAGGAATCAAAGAAATGGCCATGGTAATGCCGCCCAAAAGTCCTGCCACCAGGTCGTGTTTAAAAGAAAGCAAAATCCCCACGCTTAGAGCAACAAAGATGGCGCCAGCCGCCACATAACGCACCAGCTGATTGATTTTTTTCTGCAATGGAGTTGTCTCTGATTTGATGCGGCCAACCAATGTTTCCAAATGCCCGTAAGTGGTTTTTTCACCGGTGGCGAGAACCAGTAGCTCGCCCTCACCTTGCACCGCCACAGTTCCTTGCCAAAGCTGATGTTCGCGATTGATTTTTTCTTGCGCGACCGGCGTTTCTGATTTGGCCACGGCTAATGATTCGCCTGTGAGCATTGATTCGTCAATCATGAGTCCGGGCGATTTAAGTAATATTCCATCAGCCGGGATTTTATCTCCGGCAGTCAGATACACCAAATCCCCGGGCGCTAAAAATTTAATTTCCAGTTTTTGCGTTTTTCCATCGCGCCAAACCATGCAGTAGGTTTCCATGATTTTATCCAAGGCCTCCAATGTCTTGTCTACGTGCTGTTCTTGGAAAAATTCCATGAGCACGATTGGTATGATGGAACCAAGTAAGATAGCGGTTTCCAAAAATTTGCCAACAAAAAAATACACAGCGGCGCCGGCGATTAAAAATAGCATCATGGGTTCGGTGGCAATGTGCCAGGCCCTCTGCCAGCTGTTTTTCTTTTTTGTTGGTTTGCGGCTGTTGTGGCCGAATTCGCGCAATCGCGCCTCGGCCTGTGCTGAAGTCAGGCCTTTGTATTCGTGCCGATGATGGATGATTTGGGTTAAAAGTTCTTGGGACATAGTGAGTGTATTTTAGCAGAAAGTGATGGTTTGTGGCAGTGCAGGTTGCTTTTTTCATCTTTTTTTGTTAAAATCAATTCACTATGACCATACAACAAATCTACGATTTGGCTCTGAAAATGGGCCTGAAGGCCGACCCGCGCGGCGAAGTAGGAGTTAAAAAGTATTTGGCTAAGGTTAAAAAACAGTATGAGGCACTGCCGGCCAATGAGAAGAAATATTTTGACCAGAGCAAGCTGGTTGATCCGTATGCTGATTCCAGCATTCATTTAGCTGATAAGCCAGCCTCTGAAGTACGCGGAGTAATGGTGGGCGTGGATATTGGCGTGAGTGAGTTATTGTTGGCAGAAGAATTGCGCGATCGCGGAGAAAAAATTGATTTGGTATTGGCACATCATCCCATTGGCAAACCCTTGGCTGAATTGCACGAGGTAATGGATTTGCAGGTGGACAGTTTTGCCAAACAAGGCGTGCCGGTGCATGTGGCTGAAAGTTTGATGCAGGATCGCATTAGCGAAGTTGGGCGCAGTGTGCACGCGGCCAATCATTATCGCGAAATTGACGCGGCACGATTGCTCGGACTGAATTTGATGAACATTCACACTTTGACTGATAATTTGGTGCAGGAATTTTTAACTGATTTTTTCAAAAAGAAAAAAATGGAAACAGTAGGCGATGTGGTTGATGCGTTGTTGGAATTGCCGGAATATCAAGAGGCCAAACGGCGCGCTGGCGGGCCGCAAATTACGAGCGGCCGGGTTGGCAATCGCGCCGGCAAAGTGTATGTGGATATGACCGGCGGCACCAATCCTTCGGAGAAAATTTTTCAGGAATTATCCAAAGCGGGCATTAGCACAATCGTGGGCATGCATCTGAATGAAAAAAGTTTTGCCGAAGCCAAAGGCGCATTTTTGAACATTATTATTGCCGGCCATATGGCGTCGGATTCTTTGGGTTTGAATTTATTTTTGGATGAGTTGGAGAAAAAAGGCATAAAAATTATTCCTTGCTCCGGTTTGATTCGCGTGAGCAGGGTGAAGAAATAAATGTATGTGCGCAATGCCAGTGGAAGCGCGTCAACAATTTAGAGAGTTGCCGGAAGCAGAACAGGAAGGTGGGCAACAAGCAAAAAAAGTGGAATTAAGATTAGTCCCGCCGCCAATAGAAGATGAAGGAATGAAGCAAGAGGCCAAGTCGGAAAAATTGCCGGTCAGATTAGTATTGGATCAAAAATTTGAACGGATAAATCAAATTATGGCGCGTTGGAAGCAAGAGCCGTCACCAGCCCAGCCGGCGAATTTGGGAGAAAAGGGAATGTCGTTTGATTTGTTGGCGTTTGTGAATTTGCATGATGTGGTAAAAAATCATCCAGATTTATTAAATGATGAACAACAGGCGCGTTATCAAGAAATTGTGGCTGAAGTGAAAAAGCGTTTTGATAACAAGGCTTTGGATAGAATAGGAATAAAAGATGTATGATCTCATATTTGGAGGGCAAAATTATTTCACGCGGGAAAAATTTTTTTGTGATTTTGACCGCTTGTGGTGTGGGCTACGAGGTAAAAGTCGCACCTGGTTTGTTATTGCAACACAGTGTTGGCGACTCAATTAAAATTTTCACCTATTTGCAAGTACGCGAAGACAATCATGATTTGTATGGTGTTTCTTCCGGTGAAGAATTGGATTTTTTTAAAATTTTGATTTCCGTTAGTGGTGTTGGCCCCAAAAGCGCTTTGCATATTTTGGCTTTGGGGTCATTGACGGAAATCAAAAGCGCTATTGTTCACGGCGACCTTACCTATTTGACAAAAGTTTCTGGAATTGGCAAAAAAATTGCCGAACGAATTGTCGTGGAGTTGAAAGATAAATTGGAAAAAACAGAAGGCGTGGCCGGAGCGCGGGATTCTTCCAAATTGGGTGATGTCGTGGAGGCCTTGGTGGAAATGGGCTATTCATTAAATCAGGCGCGGGACGCGGTGAAGTGTGTCAAAACCGATGGAGACGCGTCAAAAGTTTTGAAAGAGGCGTTGAAGGTGTTGAATAAAAAATAGATATGCAATGCCGATTGATTGATGATAAAGAACAATGGAATAAATTTGTGGCTGGGCAATCGCATGCCCAGTTTTTGCAATCATGGGATTGGGGAGAATTTCAAAAGGAATTTGGCCGAAGAGTGTGGCGTGTTGGCGTGTTTGACAGCATGGAATTAATTGGCGTTGCGCAAATTATTGAACATTATTTGGGCTTTGGAATGGGTTATTTGTATTGTCCGCGCGGGCCGATTTTTTTCTTGTCATTCCGAGCGGAGCGAGGAATCTCCAACGATAATGAACCAGGAATAAATAGATTGTTTGAATTTATTAAAAAAAATATTGTTAATTATGGGCATGTTTTTTTTCGGTTTGAGCCCCATTTTAGTGAACAAACGACGCAAGAATCGTCATTGCGAGGAGCGGAGCGACGAAGCAATCCTGATAATATACGAGATTGCCACGCTCCCCGACTGCCGTCGGGGTCGCTCGCAATGACGCATTACCGAGTGCCTTCCATTCAGCCGACGCATACCTTGTTGTTGGATTTGAACAAATCCGAAGAGCAATTACTCACGGAAATGCATCAAAAAACCAGATACAATATCCGATTGGCGGAAAAAAAAGATTTGAAATTCAGTGACAGTAAAACTGGGTTTGATGTTTTTCGGAATTTGATGAAAGAAACCTCTCGCCGCGATAAAATCAAATTACACGCAAAAAAATATTATCAATTAATGTTACAAATTCCCGTTTGTCGTCTTTTGTTAGTAAATTATCAAGACAAAATGTTAGCCGGCGGCATTTTTATCGGTTTCGGCGATTCGTTCATTTATGTTCACGGCGCATCTTCCAAAGAATGCCGCGATTTAATGGCTCCATATTTTTTGCACTGGCAAGCGATTCAATTTGCCAAACAGAACGGTTATCATTATTATGATTTTGGGGGAATTAATCCGGATGATGAAAATGATTTTGATTTTAAAACGAGCTGGACCGGGATTACCCGTTTTAAGCGCGGTTTTGGCGGAGAGACGCACAGTTTTGCCGGCGCTTACGAACTGCCGTTCCAGCCGAAAGTGTATAAATTATTTCAGCAAATAAAAAAAATACGAAAACTGATTTAATGCCTCCATCGTTCAATGGATAGGACGCAAGATTCCGGATCTTGTAATAGAGGTTCGACTCCTCTTGGAGGCAAAAATTAAAATTTATGTCTCAAATTTTTTCCATCATCGCGCCGTTGTTTTTAATAATTTTTGTCAGCGCCGCTCTTCAGCGCTGGCTGAAAATAGGGGAAAACTGGTCGCAAGTTTTAAATGATCTGGCTTTAAAAATTGGTTTGCCGGTATTGATTTTTTCCGCCTTAGCCCAGACATCTTTTTCTTTTTTCGAGCAATCATCGTTGATAATTTCAAATTCCATTTTTATCATCGCGACATTTATTTTCGCTTTTTTATTGGGAAAAATTTTGCGATTGGAAAATAAAATGTTCAGGACTTTTTTTCTTTGTCTTATTTTCGGAAACACGGCTTATCTCGGTATTCCGGTGCTCATTCAAATATTAGGCGAAAAAATTCTTTCTTCGGCCAGCTTGATTGTGGCGATTTATTTGTTTTGGCTCTTTACCATTGGCATTGGATTTTTAGAATTTAATGATAAGCAAAAAAGAAAAAGAGATATTTTTAAAACTATTTTTGTTGATTTGGTAAAAAATCCGCTGTTGATAGGGGTGGTATTGGGAATACTGGTTGCGAGTTTTAAAATAATTTTGCCAGCTGTTTTAACTAAGTCGCTGGATATGATTACCGCATCAGTAACACCGACCGTGCTGATTGTCATCGGACTTTTTATTGGCAAATCTAGAATTGGAAAAGTAATGGATTGGGTTCCAGCATTGTTATTTTCACTGGCAACACTTATTTTTTTACCGGCCGCATTTTATTTTGGCGTAAAATTTTTAGGATTTTCTCCTTCGGCTTTTTTGCCGTCAATAATTCAAGCCGCCATGCCTTTGGCTATTACTCCATTTGCTTTAGCCGACAAGTTTGGCTTGCATAAAGAATTTATCGCACGTTCCATTGTCTTAAGCACAATTTTATCAGTTATCTCGCTGCCGTTTTGGATTTCAATACTACACCAGATTTGACAGAATTTCAGTTTTGTGGTATACTTATTTCAGGCGGGTAGAGTTATGGTTAAATGAAGATTGCGTCCAATAGTGGAAATAATCTCTATTTAATCTCTTGTTTAAGGGAAAACAACTGTTTTCCCAACTCTTATTTATGACAACTCATTTTTGGTCTGGACAAAAACCGCGCCACAGCGGCGTTCGTCCGTCAGCAACAGCTCACGCCAAAACCGGCGGAGCTCATATACGGCCCTTGGCCGGGCCGCGTCCAGCGTCTCATCAGGTTCCGGCGCCATTGCATCATTCTGAACCAGCCAGCGATCGTCTTAGAATTATTCCTTTGGGCGGTTTGGAAGAAGTCGGCCGTAACATGACCATTTTTGAATATGGTAATGATATTGTGATTGTGGACATCGGTTTGCAATTTCCCGAAGAAGACATGCCTGGCATTGATTACATTATTCCGGATATTAATTATCTGAAAGGTAAAGAAAAAAATATTCGCGGGGTGATTATTACGCACGGTCACTACGACCATATTGGCGGCGTGCCGCATTTGGTGGGCAAATTGGGCAATCCGATTATCTACACCGCGCCTTTGACCGCCGGCATTATGCGCAAACGACAGGAAGAATTTCGCGACGCCCCGCCATTGCGCATTGTTTTAGTTAATGGCCAAACCAAAGTGCCATTGGGTCAGAATTTTGTTTTTGAGCCGTTTCACATCAATCACAATATCTCGGACGCGTTTGGCGTGGCCCTATCCACTCCTTTGGGATTGGTTTTGCACACCGGGGACTTTAAATTTGATTTTACGCCGGTAAATGACGAGCCGGCCGACCTGCATCGCATTGCCATGTTTGGCACGAAAAATGTTTTGGCATTGATGTCTGAATCAACTGACGCGGAAAGCCCGGGGCACCAAACTTCTGAAAAAGTTGTGGGCGAGGAATTAGACAGAATTATTGCCGCAGCTCCCGGCCGCATTATTATTGGAACTTTCGCGTCGCTTTTAACTCGCGCTCAGCAAATTATGACTTTGGCGGAAAAAAACAACCGCAAGGTTTTTATTGACGGCCGCAGCATGATTAACAACATTGAGATTGCTCACGAGCTTGGATATATGAAATACAAACCGGGCACTATTATTGAAGAAGGCGAGGTTAGGAAAATTCCCGATGAAAGTTTAATTGTTGTTTGCACCGGCGCGCAGGGCGAAAAAAACGCTGTCTTAATGCGTATTGCCAACGAAGAACATCGATTTTTAAAGATAAAACAAAATGACACTATTATTTTTTCTTCTTCCGTTGTTCCTGGCAATGAACGAACGGTGCAAAGTTTGAAAGATACTTTGGTGCGCCATGGCGCGCGGGTTGTACATTCCAAAATGATGGATGTGCATGCCGGCGGCCATGCCAAACAAGAGGATTTGAAATTAATGATGCGCCTGACCAAACCAAAATATTTTATTCCAATTCACGGTAATCGTTTTATGTTGCAATCGCACGCTGATTTGGCTATCTCAATTGGTATTCCCAAAGAAAATATTTTTATCGCCGACAATGGACAAGTGATGGAGTTTGATAAAAAAGGCGCACGGCTTACAACTGAATATGTTCCGTCTGAATATGTAATGGTGGACGGACTGGGAGTGGGCGATGTGTCCAATGTTGTTTTGCGTGACAGGCGCGTAATGGCTGAGGATGGCATGCTCGTGGTCATCGCCACTATTGAAAAAAAGACCGGCCGTTTGATAGGCAATCCTGATTTGATTTCTCGAGGATTTATTTATATGAAAGAAAACAAAGAGCTGGTGGAAAAGACGCGAATGCGCGCCAAGAAATTATTGCGCGATGGCGATCCTCGTTCCCCGGCTTTTGCCGAATTCATTAAAAACAAAATCCGCAATGATCTCGGACAGTTTCTCTATACCCAAACCAAACGCCGCCCTATGGTCTTGCCGGTGATTATTGAGGTATAATATACCAATATGAATACACCTCGTCTTTTTTCAGGCATTCAGCCGTCCGGCATGATTCATTTGGGCAATTATTTGGGAGCCATTAAGCAGTGGCTGGAATTGGTCAAGAAATACGACAGTATTTTTTGTATTGTGGATTTGCACGCCCTGACTGTGCGTCAAAAGCCGGAAGAATTAAGGAGAAATACAATTGAATTGGCGAAAATATATTTGGCTTTGGGGCTTGATTTTCAAAAATCAACAATTTTTGTTCAATCGCAAGTGCCGCAGCATGCCGATTTGGCTTGGATTTTAAATACCATAACTAAACTGCCTGAATTGGAACGAATGACGCAATTTAAAGATAAATCTCTTGTGCATAAAGAAAATATCAATGCTGGTTTGTTCATTTATCCGGTTTTAATGGCGGCTGATATTTTGCTGTATGACACGGCCGTTGTGCCGGTTGGCGAAGACCAGAAACAGCATGTGGAATTGGCGCGCGTTTTGGCGCGGCGGTTTAACGAAAATTTTGGTGAGACATTTGTCGTGCCAGAATGTTTGGTGCAAAAACAAGGCGCGCGTATTATGGGATTGGATGATCCATTAAAGAAAATGAGCAAGAGCGCGGCTTCATCTTTTAATTTTATCGCTTTGACCGATGATACTAAAACAGTGGAGAAAAAAATCGCTCGCGCCGTCACTGATTCCGGCCGAGATGTTGTTTCAGGCCAAGACAAACCGGCGCTCACCAATCTTCTGACAATTTATTCTTTATTAACCAATCAAACTATCGCGCAATCTGAAAAAGAATTTGTCGGCCAGGGTTACGCGGATTTTAAAAAATCTTTGGCGCAAGAGATTAATAAATTTTTGCAACCGATTCAGAAAAAAATATCCGCCTTTGATAACAAAGCGGTGTTGAAAATTTTGTCTGATGGGCAAGTTCGCGCCCAAAAATTGGCAGAAAAAAAGATTAAGGAAGTGAGAGAAAAAGTTGGTTTAATTTGACCGCGGCCAGCCGATATTGTATAGTATATTTATGAAAAGAACTGTGTATAACTTGAATAACAATAATAATAACTCCGCTTTGAGCCGGAGGGCTTTCTGATTGCGCTGAAAATCATAGCATCAGATACCCTCCGACCGCTTGGAGGGTGTTTTAATTTTATGGCTTTGCGTCAATTTTCTCGGGTAGTTTAATGGTAAAACGCCTCGCTGTTAACGAGGATAGTGAAGGTTCGATTCCTTCCCCGAGAGATTTGTCGCAAAATAAATTATTTATTTAATGTGGGCAATCCACACAAACATATGCCAGACCATACTTTGGACAAGGAGGAAGTATTGGCGCTTTGCCAAAAAAACAATGTCAAGTTTATTGACTTGCAGTTCACGGATTTATTGGGGCAATTAAAAGCCGTGACAATTCCGGTTTCCAAACTGCCCGAAGCCATTGAATACAACATTTGGTTTGACGGTTCGTCAATTGAAGGATTCGCGCGAATTTTTGAAAGCGATATGTATTTGAAATTGGATTTGAGCACTTTCGCGATTGTACCGTGGACCAACGGCTTGTTCAAAGATGATTCCATCAAGCATTCTGTCACCGCGCGCGTTATCTGTGATGTTTTTACACCGGCCGGCGAGCCATATGCGAGCGACCCGCGATATATTTTAAAAAAACAAATTGTTCGCGCCAAGAATATCGGCTACACCTATTATGTCGGCCCGGAAATGGAATTTTTTCTTTTGAAACGAAATTTTGATGGTGGATTGGTGAAAGAGCCGCACGATCAGGCCTGCTATTTTGACCAAGTTCTGGATAAAGCCGGCGAGGTTAGAAAAGAAATGACGCGCGCGCTTCAGGAATTGAACATTGATGTGGAGGCCTTGCATCACGAGGTGGCCAATGGCCAGCAGGAAATTGATTTTAAATATACCGACGCCCTGAATGCGGCCGATAGCGTGGTTACTCTAAAATACGCGTTGAAAAATATTGCCGCGCATTATGGGCTACACGCAACTTTTATGCCCAAACCGTTTTTTGGAATCAATGGCTCGGGCATGCATGTGCATCAAAGTTTGTTTCAGGACAACCAAAACCTTTTCTTTGACCCGGTCGATTCATATGGATTGTCGTCTTTGGCTCGATATTTTATTGCCGGACAATTAAATCATGTGAAAGCTTTGTCCGCCATCTTGAATCCACTGGTGAATTCTTACAAGCGGCTGGTGGCCGGCTATGAAGCGCCGGTATATTTGAGCTGGGGCCGCACCAATCGTTCTGCTTTGATTCGCGTGCCGCGCATTAATCCTCAAAAACCTAAAGCCACGCGCTGTGAACTACGCTCGCCAGACCCATCAGCCAATCCTTATTTGGTATTTGCCAGCATGCTCGCGGCCGGTTTGGACGGCATTGAAAAAAAGAGTGTTTGTCCCGCATCCATTGAAGAAAATGTTTATGAATTGAATGAAATGGAAAAAGTCAGTCGCGGCATTGAGACCTTGCCGCCGGATTTATATGGCGCTCTGCGCGCTTTGGATAAAGATGAGGTAGTGAGAGCCACATTGGGCGAAGAAGTGTTCAAAAAGTATTATGAAATTAAGATGCGAGAGTGGGATGAATTCAGAATCGCTGTGACCGAGTGGGAAAAAGAGAGGTATTTGGAGGTGTATTGACATAATTAATAATGTGTGGTATAAAATTAAGTTGATCGTTCTTTTTAAGTTCCCGGCTTTCTTTTTGCTTAATTTAGGTTAAATAAGCTAGAAAGAAGGCCGGGAATTGGTCTCGGCCAGTTTGTCAGCAGAATGTATCATTGTTGGCGGTCAATATTAAGTAATATTGATTGTTGGGATGAATTATCTGCTGGCGAGGAGGATACTATGGGCCAGAGGATTGACGAAGGGATTCTGTTCGACTTACTCGAGAAACGTCGTGCCTGACACTTTACGGCGGATGAGTTGGGATGGGCTGCTGACCATCCGGAAATCATCCGATGGGCAGTTACCCACCTTGATCTTATCGCCGGGCTTCGCAATGGTAACTTGAAAGTGATCAAGCGGGGCCCATTCCGAACCATCTACAATCAGGCGATCGGCCTTCGAGCTCTAATCAAGATGGCGGTGGGGAAAAAAAATGTCGTGAATATAAATCGGCATTTAACACCGGAGCATTTCAAGTTGGCGTGGACAGGTATCCGTGCGGTAAATTTGCGGGTTGAACCATTATTGGATGATGAGACCGGTGAACAAGCTGCGGCGCGTCTCGTGGCCGCTGGCCGTACTTTGGCTGATGTTGGCGACCTTGCCTGTTTTATGTACGATTATCCAGGAGAAATGAGAAGATGGGAGTGGGTCTTTGCCATAAGTGTCAGTTCTCGGTGGGCGGATGATGGTATGGGTAAAACTTTTGTACCCTTTGCTAGTGTGCGCGGCGCGCACCGTGAATTCAAACTTTTTTTCTTTAACAATCCGCTCAATAGGCAGAGTCACGGCATCCTCGTGTGTGAGTAGAGATTCTGTATGCCTGTGATCTCTGCTCAAGTGATTGGTCAATAACTTCTAACCATTGTCTCGACTGTGTGCAACAAACATATGTCTAGATGATTGTCTTTTTATTTTATAAACAACAACGCCTCCGATTCCGGAGGCGTTGTTGAATTGTCTTTGATTTGCTCGTAAGCCGAATTTTGTTTCTACCCACGCTTTCGCGGGGGATGATTATCTGTCTTTTCTAGATTTTAAAAGTTTTTTAACCTCGCGGTCAAAATCGGATATATAGTTTTTATTTTGAATTTTTCTAAATTTTTCATATTCTTTTAGCGCCAACGCCTCCGCCACCTCGCGACTGATTTTGCCGGCATTTGTCAAAATTTCGTATTCGCTGAATTTTAGAAAGGCATTGAGTTTTTCCGTCCAATCTTTCATTGACATCGCTTTGCCTCGCGCCGCTTGCATCTCGGCATAATCCAAATACATATTGCCGATGCGATTCAGGTGCTCTATTTCTTTCTTGTCCAAATAATTTTTGGCGATCACCGTGTCGCTCGGCATTATTTTCCCATGCGGAGAGCGTCTCCACGAAGTTAATCCCATTTTGTCTTTTTTGCTGTTGGCGCGATTCGTGATAATTTCTGCCGCGGTTTTACCGGTTATGGCAAAATGAAGTTTGTTTTGCACCGTAGCAAAAAATTTTTTGCTCTCATACGCTTTGGGCGAATAGTCAATCGATGTCGCGTAAATGTCAGTTATTTTTTGATAAATAATCCGTTCGCTCGTGCGGATATCTTTGATTTCTTCGTAAAGCTCGTCAAAATATCTAGTGCTAAAGCGAGAGCCATATTTCATCCGATTAACATCTAAAGTATAACCCTTGTGGATATAATTCTTTAAAATTCTCGTGGCCCATTGACGAAATTGCGTACCGCGCTCGGAATTCACGCGATAACCGACCGCTATAATGGCTTCGAGGGAATAAAATTGTGTTTCATAAGTTTTTCCGTCTTCGGCAGTATGTGCAAAATTTGCACTAACTGATTTTTCTTCAATTTCTTTTTCGCTAAAGATATTTTTAAGATGTTTTGTGACCACGCTTCTGTCAATGCTAAAAAGTTCAGCCATTTTTTTTTGAGTTAGCCAAATGTTCTCTTCGGCAAATAATACTTCAATATTCACCGAGCCGTCCGGTGATTGATAGAAAGTTATTTGATTGTCCGGCATTTTTTTCATAAATATAGACCGTTGACGCTATTTTACCATACGGAAGAACAAAAGGCTATCAAAGTGAAGTACGGAGTCGAATGTTTGACAAGTACATCATTTCCAGAATGTATTTTTGCAAAAAACAACGCCCCCGATTTCTGAGGCGTTGTTTTTGTCTCTGATTTGCTCGTAAGCCGAATTTTGTTTCTGCCGCCTGCAAAAGCGGGGAAATGATCATCTATCTGGGCCGTGGCTCGCGCCAGAGCTCAAGCTCTCGTATTTGAGATTGCGCCAGGTAGGGTTTTCCACAATGTTTAGTTGCCTAAACATGAGAAGCGTAGCAAACGTAATTTTGACCTTTAGGGTCATTATTGCGATACACCGCTTCACTTTTCACCTTTGGCCCCTTGCGGGGTTAGTATTGTCTCTGTGGCACTGTCCGTCAGGCAGGTTTACCATATATCCTGCCAGCTTGCCCACCCGTTAGGTGGTACCCACTTCCTCTATTTTATTAAAGGGGCGTTCGGACTTTCCTCCCCGATTTGATTCGAGGCGATCATTCGACAAATCAAAGACACGGGTATTTTAGCATAAAATATGATGCTTGTCAAGGGGGTGAGATTGGGGTACAATTAGAGTAATTCTAGATTGCCACGCTCCACTTCGTTTCGCTCGCAATGACAAATTGTATGAAAAAATCGGAAATAATCTTAACCACCATTCATTTTCCGCTTGATTTTTTAATGTTGGTTTTAGCCGGTTTGGCGGCGTATTTTTTGCGTTTTTCATCTTTTTTTACCTCCATTAAGCCGGTTCTGTTTGATTTAAAATTTGAAAAATATTTGCCTTTGATGCTGGCTGTGGCAGCCGGATGGATGGTTCTTTTTGTTTTCTCCGGACTTTACAAAGTCAATCCCAACAGGCGTTTGGTAAATGATTTATCGCGCGTGGTTTTCGCTTGCTCCACCGGCATTGCCGCTGTCACCATTTACATTTTTTTTCAACGCGAACTTTTTGATTCGCGTTTTATTGTGATAATTGGATGGATTTTGGCTATTGTTTTTGTAAGTGTTGAGCGCGCGATTATGCGGCTGGTTAAAAATTTATTGCATCGCCTTGGCGTTGGCGTGCGCTTTGTGGCAATTATCGGCGATGGCCATGTGACTGACATTTTGCGCGAAACGATTTTACAGCGCAAAGGATTTGGTTATGTGCTCGCGGCGCAATTTGTGAAATTTAATGATAACGCGCGAACGGAAATTTTAAAATTGGTCAAACAAAAAAAGATTGACGAAATTTTGTTAACTGATCCCAAAGCCGACCAGCAGGAAACATTGGCCTTGATTGATTTTTGCGATGAAAATCACTTGACTTTCAAATACTCGGCTGATTTGTTTTCAACATATATGTCCAATATGTCGGTAACGGCAATGGCCGGAATTCCGGTGGTGGAAATGCAGAAAACCCGTTTGCAAATTTGGGGAAGAGTGATCAAACGAATTTTGGATATTATTGGCTCAATTATGATAATCATTATCACCAGTCCTTTGACGATTTTATCAGCTTTGGCAGTGGCTTTGGAAAGTGGCCGGCCTATTATTTACAAAAATGAACGAGTGGGTGAGGCGGGCAAGAAATTTTTTACTTTGAAATTCAGGTCAATGCGCCAAAAGTATTGCATCGGGCCGCAGTTTGGCAATCAGGAAAAGGCCTTGATTGTGGAAAAAGAATTGATCGCGAAAAAAAGCATTAAAGAAGGGCCTGTGTATAAAATTAAAGATGATCCGCGAGTGACGCTGGTAGGTCGGGTTTTGCGTCGTTTGAGTTTGGATGAATTGCCACAATTGTTTAATGTTTTGAAAGGCGAAATGTCACTTGTCGGGCCACGGCCGCACCAGCCGCGCGAAGTGGCTAAATACGCCAAGCATCATCGCCGTGTTTTAAATATCAAGCCGGGCATCACTGGTTTGGCGCAGATTTCCGGTCGCAGTGATTTGGAGTTTGAAGAAGAAGTGCGGTTGGATACATTATATTTGGAGCATTGGACAGTATTGTTGGATTTGATAATTTTATTGAAAACGCCGTTTATATTGTTTAAAGCGAGGAAGGCATTGTAGTTTTATAAGCGGAGCTTGAAATTTCGTCGGGCTTCGCAAGCCAAAAATAAATTTTTGGCTTGGCTCATCCCTAGAAATTATGAGAGTCGCTCTGGTTCACGATTATCTTTCGCAAGACGGAGGAGCGG
>JACROI010000021.1 GCA_016214465.1 Candidatus Magasanikiibacteriota bacterium | reverse complement strand
TTTACCGCCAAATTCACTACTACAACACCAAAAGAATACACAGCCGACTCAAAACGACACCCCAGAACTTCTACCTAAAAGTCACATCCAGATAACAAAGAACACCTATCCACAGATGTCTACGAAAAGGGGTACTTGACATGGAGTGGTTGCAATTTTCTCCTCTCTAATTTATAATATATCCAATCTATAAATTTAGTCATATGTCATATAACATGCAGGGTGGCGAATATTTAAATTTGCAAGGTTCCCAATTGGAAAATATCCCAGGCATTGACGTGGAAAAATTCAGCGAGGCGGCGCGGATAATGCGCGGGTTGATGTTTTGCGCGGTTGAAGCGGCAAAGTCCGGGCACCCGGGCGGTTCAAGTTCAAAGACAGAAATATTTTTGGCGAAAGTTTTGGGCGGGGTAATGGCGTTTGACGCGTTAGACCCAAAAAATCCCGGGCGGGATAGAGTGGTGTGGTCGGCCGGACATTGTTCGCCGGGCTTGTATGGTGGTCTTTCTTTATTATATGGCGCTCTGCGCAAGGCCGGAAAAAAATTTGACGCGAAAAAATTGGGCGCGGTTTTACCCGAAGATTTAATTCGTTTTCGCCGGCCTGATGGCCCGCAAGGTCACATTGAAAATCATTATCCGCTGTCAGATATTTCCACAGGTCCGTCAGGACATGGCTTATCAGCCGCGGGCGGGATGGCCATCGCGCACCGTTCGTCCGGTTTGGACACGAAAGTTTTTGTATTTATGGGCGACGCGGAAAGCGAGGAAGGCATGAGCTATGAAGCGCGCAATATTATAAATACCGTTGGCGCGTCAAATTTGATTGTCAGTCTTGATTACAATCATTTTGGCATTGACGGAAATATTAATGAAGTTATTTTATCCCCATATATTAATCACTGGCTGGGAATGGGTTGGAATGTAATTGAAGTTGACGGGCATAATATTTTGGAACTGGTTCACGCTTATCAAAAAGCCGCGCAGGGATTTAACAATGGAAGCCCGACGGTTATTTTAGCGCACGCGATTAAGGGCAAGTTTTATGGCGCCAAAGAAAACACCGCTGATTCGCATGGCAATCCGGCCAAGACTGAAGAGTACGTTGAATTGATGAAAAATTTAGGTTTTATTATTACCGGCGAGGTCAAAAAAGATATTGAAATAGTTTCGCAAGCGTTAACGCCGGAATTGGCGGAATATATAGTTGAAAGATTGGAAAAGGCAAAATTAAAAATTAAACCGGAGAGTGAATTAGTTGAACAGATGAAAAAAGTTTTGGTTGACAGGAAATTCGTTAATCCGATAGAAATTAAACGGCCAAAAGAACTGCCGGAAGAATTAGTTTTTGAAGCGGGGACGAAAGTGGCTACCAGAAAAGCCACGCAAGCGTGGTTTGAATGGCTGATGAAGCAGACCGCGTTTTTTTGGGCCGGCTGCGGGGATTTAAGTAAATCAATTTTGACGCAAAAAGCGGAAAATGTTTTTGGCGACATCAATCGCGATAATCCGCTCGGCCGCGGCATCCGTTTCGGCATTGCCGAGCAAAATATGGCGATGATGAGTGTTGGCATGACTATGGATAGATTGCCCGGCGGGTGCGCGCCGATTTCGGTTTTTTCATCTTACGGCGTGTTCACTTCCATGATGACTAATTGCGTGCGGTTGGGTTTGATCGGCAATCATTTGAATCCAAAAACCAAAGGTTTTTTTATTTTGCTCGCGGCGCATGATGGGCCGGAAACCGGCGAGGATGGTCCAACGCATCAGGGTTTGTATTGGATGAGCATATACAACGCTTACCCGGGAATTAAAGTTTATAAACCAATGGATGCCAACGAAACAATTGAAATGTTGTTTTACGCGCTGGAAAAGGGCGAGCCGATCGCGTTGTCAGTAACGCGGCCGGACACGGTTGTATTTGATAGAAAAGTTGGGAATTCAAAAGCGTCAGACGCTACTGATGGCGCTTATGTGTTTTATCGGACTACGGACTACGGACTACGGACTACGGACAAACGGATTGTGTTGGTGGTGTGCGGCAGTCAAACTTTGATAAACACGATGGAAGCGGTGCCGGAGCTGGAGAAACAGGGTTTGAGTGTTAAAGTCGTTGCTGTAACTTCGCCGGAGCTGTTTGAAGAATTGAGAAAAAATAATCCGGAAAAAGCCAACGCGATTTTTTCAGATGAAGATCGCGAACGGGCGATTACGATTCACAACGGCTGGAAAGGATTTTTGTATCCGTTTTTATTGCCGAAAGATTATGTCAGCCGGACAATCGCGATTGATACTTATTTGAAGTCAGGAAATCCGAAGGAAGTATATGAACTTGCAAAGTTAACGCCAGGAGATATCATTAATAAAATCCTAAACCCTAAATCCTAAACAAGTTCAAAATTTAAAAATTCAAATTTTGTATTTTGTACATTTGGGTTTATTTAGAGTTTAGTGTTTAGAGTTTGGTGTTTTTTTATGCTCCCAAAATTTCTCACTGACAAAAATTTCATTCCTAACATTACCATCAATCCCAACCTAAACTACCTCGGCACCGAGACGGCTTTTGGTTTTGGGGCGGAAGTGCTTGCGGTTGAGAATTCAAAAAAGTTTCCGCAGATTTTCAAGTTTCATGTCGGCGATACTGGGCCGACCACGCCGGAGCCGATTATTGAAGTTGCGATTCAGGCCTTGAAAAACAAACAGACAAAATACGGCCACTTTGCCGGTTATCCGCAGGTTCGGGAGAACATCGCGAAATACTGGAGCGAAACCAGAGGCGTGGAAATTAAAAAAGAAAATGTTTTGCTCCAACCAGGCGGCAAGCCGGTGATTGAGCTGATGTTACAGGCATTGGTTGCTCCGGGCGATAAAATTATTGTGCAGGATCCTGGGTATCCGGTTTACGAATCTTTGGCAGAGTTTAACAATCACGACGGGGTATTGCGCTGGCAAGCGCATAAGGATGAAAGCCCTTCGGCTATCGCTCAGGGTAAAACTTTAGAATTTAGAGTTGGGGATTTGGAAAAATTATTGGCGGAGAACAATCAAATCAAGATTTTGTGTTTGAACACGCCGCAAAATCCAACCGGAATGATTGTTGGCAAAGAAAAATTGGAAGCCATCGCTGAATTAGTTAAAAAATATAAATTCTTTGTGATATTTGATGATATTTACGACCAGATTGTTTTTGGCGGCAAGAAACAATACAGTTTTCTTTCCATTCCGGGCATGCTGGATTGGACGATTAATTTGAACGGTTATTCAAAAAATTACGCGATGACCGGCTGGCGGTTGGGATTTATCATCGCGCCGGAATGGGTGATAGAAATTTTCGGCCGGCTGGCAATTAACAAATGGAGCAATGTCAATCGGATGGAACAGATTGTCGCCGGCGCGATTTTCGGCGACGTAACTTTGGACGGTTTTGAATATAAAAGCGTGAAAGATGAAGTGCAGGCGATTATTAACAAAGATTTTATTGAATATGAAAAAAAAGGCGGATTTGTTTCCGAATGTTTAAATTTGTTAAAATCGTATATAGTTTGCAACGAAGCCGAAGGCGCGTTTTATCTGTTTCCTAGTTTTCAGAGAGTTTTGAATTTGAAATATGTGCACGAAGAATTAAAAATAACAAGTGATGTTGAATTGCGTAATTGGTTGTTGTACGAAAAGGGAATAGCCACCCTTTCTGGGTCTGATTTCGGCAAAATGGGCGCGGGCTATATTCGTTTTTCTTACGCCGAAGACCGAAACCGCCACATTATTCCCGGCATGAAATATATTTTGAAAGTGGTGATTGAGTTAATAGAAAAATCCGGCGAAACACCGCCACTGAGGGTTGAGCAGATGAATGAGAGAGTGGGGGAGTTAGCGAGGAAATATTTTGAAGTTAGCTAAGTTTACTAAGTAACTAAGTTTGCTAAGTTTTGATTGTTGACGTGGGTTTTAGTTTGGTGGTATAATATAAAAACTATGAAAAATCAAGATACGCAAAAAATAATTAAGTTACTGGAGGCGCAAGGGAAAGTGCTTGAGGAGCACGGAAAAAAATTTGATGAGCATGAAGAGATTCTGCATTTTATTTGCGAGACAATGGGGACGACAATGGTCACGAAAGATGATTTGAAGGCATTTGCGACAAAAGAGGAAATGAAAAATGGGTTTAAAGAGGTGGAAAGTCAACTATCTGCGATAAGAATGGAGTTGGCGGGCATGAGAAGAGAATTGGATGATATTAAGTTGAGTTTGAAAAAATTGGAGAACAAAACACAGGAAGATGACAACGCGATGATTTTTGAAATAGAAGAATTAAAGAAGCGGGTGGCTGTTTTGGAGCGAGAATTGGTAAAAGCAAGGCAGATGCAGCCGGCATAAAATTATAATTCCTAACTCTAAAATTTAAACTCTAAAATTTTTAATTATCAGTCCGTCCGTTTGGGCGGATTTTTTGTTGTGTATCAAGTTATTGACATTGTTTTATTTTTTTGCTTAAATACACTCGGTTCTTTCAAACTCAAAAGCAATTCACGCGTTTGGGGCAAAACGCGTGTTGGTTTTATATAGTTACTAGTTGGTTTCTGGTTCTTGACAATCAAGAGTACCACGCCATGGCGTGGGAAGAGAGGTAAATCATGAGTAGCTCTGTGGCCGAAAGATCAGGTATTTGGGATGGGGTCACGCTGAAGAGTGTGATTTCCGGTTTCATCCTGGCGGTCATCATGTGCGCCGCCAACTCCTACCTCACGCTCAAGGCGGGCGTCATCGAGGAAGGGCCGATCATCGCGGCATTGATCTTCACCGGCATCTTCTTCGCGATGAAGCAGAAGGTGACGACTACCGAGGCCATGATCGCGGCCACTATGGGGTCGGCCGGCGGAAGCTTCGGATTCGTCACCAACATCTTCGCAGCCTTCCAAATGGTGGGTATTACGCTCACCACCGGCCAGATGATGCTGCTCACGCTTTCTACTGGCGTTTTCAGCGTCCTGATGGCCACTACCTCTTCATCGTGAAGGAAACTCTGCCTTGGGTCGTGGGTGAGGCCTGCGCCAACGTCATCAAGAATACGGTGGCTTCAAAAGACACCAAGCAAGGCAAAATCATTCTATGTTTCACCATTCTGTTCTTCGGCATCCTGATGCTGCAAGGCAAGATGTGGATGCCGGAGATGACTGACTTCTACACCTTAGGAATGGTGGGAGTTGGCCTGGCTTGGAGTCCATTCTTCTTGAGCGCCGGAGGACTGTTGGGCCTGCGCACCGGTTGGGGATTTGTGGTTGGAGCGCTGCTACTGGTGCTTGTTTCCCCATACACAGACAAACCAGCCACTCCCCACAAATTCTTCTACCCAGGCGTTGCCTTCCTGATCACCTCCGGCCTGACCACGCTCGTGTTGAAGTGGCAGACCATGGTGGCTGCCCTGCGCGCTCTGAAGAACATCGGTAGCGATGATGGTGGAATTCTCCCGCTCAAGTGGTTGGCCGGACTTAGCATAGTCACAGCCGCAACCATCGTCGTGATCTTGAAATACTGGTTCGGGGTGCCAATCTACCTCGGCATTATCTATGTCGTGGTGGGAGGAGTATTCCTGAATCTGGTTGCCATTCGAGCGGCTGGAGAAACTACTTTTAACCCGGTGCGCGCTATGGGTATAGTCACCCAGGGCATCGGCGCTTTGACCGGCGCTGTAGATAAGCTGGTCAATCTGACTGGCGCAGGCGTGATGGCCGGTAGCAACAATCAAACCGGCATCCTGTGTCAGGATCTTTACTCTGGCTGGCGGCTCAAGGTGAATCCGAAACTGCAGGTGGCTTTGCAGGCAATGGTTCTGCCGGTCATTGCCATCGTCAGCGTCGGCATCTTCTACTTCTTGTCGTCCACCACCGAGATATCATTGGAAAACGACAAGCTGTCGGCACCAGTGGCCAAGGCCTGGGCTGGATTCTCTCTGATTCTCAGTGGTGATAAACTGCCAAACAACGCCCTCAATCTGATGTACATCTTCGGAATCGGGGGCGCGATTCTAGCAGTGTTGGAGGGCAATCTTAATCTCAAACGATTCATGCCATCTACCACTGGCATTGGCATCGGGCTCATCCTACCCATTGCTTACTCATTGGATTTCTTCGTGGGCGCGGTGATATTCCTCATCCTCGCCAAAAAATTCAAGATGGGCGAAGAGACAATCAGTAGCATAGCGGCGGCCGGCATTCTTGGCGAAGCGGCTGGCGGGCTGCTAAATGGCGCTCTAAAAGTCGCTGGCATCTTCCCAATGGAATAGCTCAACTCCAGCGTAACAGAGGAGACGCTGGACATTCAGTAACCATGCCACAGTGCTATCGCCACTGTGGTTTTTTATTTGGACATTTTTAAGCGGGTTTGGTATAATTGAGAGCATCGTCAAACACGAGATTGCCACCAGACTGTCCAACAACTGTCATTGCGAGGAGCGAAGCGACGAAGCAATCTCGTTTTAAGCCAAAAGAGATTGCTTCGCTTCGCTCGCAATGACAAAAAACGAGTTGTTGGACGGTCTGTCGCAATGACAAGCTAACAAATCATTTTCTATGCCTAAAAATACAGCTCAAACATCAGCGCCGTCCTTAACCGATGAAACGCAAGCGCGTTTGCAAAAACTGGAAAAAATCAAAGAACTCGGTCTAGCGGCCTATCCTTCTTGGCAAAACACCAATCGCCAAAGCATTGCGGCTGTTTTGACTGATTTTGAACGGCTGGCGCAACGGGAAGAACAAATTTGTCTGGCCGGCCGTTTGCGCAGTATCCGCGGACACGGCGGCTCAACCTTTGCCAATCTTGAAGACGCCAGCGGCAAAATCCAAATCTATTTTAAAAAAGATGAAGTGGGCGATGAGGCCTATCAACTTTTTTCCGAAATTATTGATTTAGGAGATTTTGTAAGCGTCACTGGCTCGCTTTTCATTACAAAACGCGGTGAAAAAACACTGCTGGTAAAAAAATGGCAATTGCTATCCAAGTCGCTTTTGCCAATGCCGGAAAAATTTCACGGCCTCTCTGATGTGGAAACCCGTTTTCGCAAGCGCTATCTTGATTTAATCGCGAATCCGGAAGCCAAAGAAATAGCGCTCAAACGGATTCAAATAATTCAAGCCATTCGTGAATTTTTCAATGCCGAAAATTTTTTGGAAGTGGAAACGCCTATTTTGCAGCCAATCGCCGGCGGCGCAACGGCCAAGCCGTTTGTTACTCATCACAACGCCCTCAATATTGATTTATTTTTGCGCGTCGCTCCTGAATTGTATTTGAAACGACTGATTGTCGGCGGTTTTGAAAAAATTTATGAAATCGCGCGCTGTTTTCGCAATGAAGGAATTGATTTCAGCCACAATCCGGAATTTACGCAAATTGAATTTTATTTGGCCTATGCCAATTATGAGGACTTGATGAAACTGATGGAAAAATTTTTCCCATATCTTTTGTCGCGCCTTGGAATGGATAAGTCATTTGAATATGGTGGACAAAAAATAAATCTGGCGCCGCCATATCCGCGCAAAACATTTCGCGAAATTTTAATTGAATATGCCAAACTGGATATTGAAGAATATCCGGATCAACCATCCTTGTATGACCAAGCCAAAAAATTAAAAATTGAGATCTCGCCAAAAGACGGCCTCGGCAAAATTATGGATGAAATTTTCAAAACTCTGGCTCGGCCGAAAATAATTCAACCGACCTTTATGATTGACCACCCTGTGGAATTATCGCCTTTGGCCAAACGCCGAGCTGACAATCCGGCTTATACCGAACGAATGCAATTGCTCGTGGCCGGCGGATTTGAATTATGCAATGGATTTTCCGAATTAAATGACCCTCTGGACCAAGAAACCCGTTTTAAAGAGCAGGAAAAATTACGCGACAAAGGAGATGAAGAAGCGCATCAATTTGACGAGGATTTTGTTACAGCTCTGAAACACGGCCTGCCGCCAACTGCTGGATTGGGCATGGGCATTGATCGCTTGGCCGCTCTTTTGACTGATTCGCATAATATCAAAGAAGTGATTTTGTTTCCAACACTGAAACCTGAATCTGGCAGGCTCGGCATATAAATTTTTTTCACTCGGATAAACTCGCCTGGCCTTTCAGGCCACCGGACTCGGCATTCACGGCCTTAGCCATCGCAGAATGCCTCGTCCTGGCTCAAACATATCCTCATTCAAAAATTATATGCCTCCGCCTGCCTCAAATCTAACAATCCTACTCTTCGGAACATTTGATATTCTTCATCCTGGTCATCAGTCGCTGTTTCAGCAAGCGCGCCGCTACGGGGAGACAGTCATCGCTGTGATTGCCCGCGACAGCACAGTTGAAAAACTTAAAAAACACGCGCCATATTTTACGGCCGAACAGCGGCAAAAAAATCTGCGCCAGACCGGCTGGGTGGATAAAGTATTTTTAGGAGATAAAAAAGATTATTTTAAAATTATTAAGAAAATAAAACCTGACATTATTTGCCTTGGCTATGATCAAAAATTTTTCATTAAAAAATTAAAACGGCAAATAGTGGAGTGGGGATTAAAAATTAAGATTATAAAATTAAAATCATTTCAGCCGAAAAAATATAAATCATCAAAATATGTTGGATATAAAATTCATTAAAGAAAACTTGGATTTAGTTGAAAAAAATAACGCGAGCCGCAATGTCAAAGTTAATTTGCCAAAACTGGTGGATTTGGACGGACAAAGAAAAACCTTGCAAACGGAAACCGAAGGCCTGCGCAATGAAAGGAAAAAAATCTCCAAAACTAAGCCGACCGAAGTGGAAATTATTGAGATGCGCAAATTAGGGGATAAATTGCAACAAATGGAAGATCGTCTGCGTCCTTTGGAAAATCAAATTACAAAAATGCTTTACCAAATTCCCAATCTTAATCACGAGACCATACCTATTGGCAAAGATGAAACGGAAAACAAAGTGATGGAAACAGTGGGGGAGATACCAAAATTTTCTTTTGAACTCAAACAACATTTTGAAGTGGTCGCAGCAAAAGAATTGATTGATTGCGAGGCGGGAGCCAAAGTGTCCGGGTCGCGTTTTTACTATTTAAAAGGTAAGCTCGCGCTTTTGGAGCGAGCTATCATTGAATATGGCCTACAAAAGGCTGTTAAGCGCGGTTTTGAGCTGATTTTGCCGCCAATTTTGGTGCGCGAACGAGCTATGTTTGGCACCGGATTTTTTCCGGCTGACAAAAACGAGATTTACAAAGTGAATCCGGGTGAAGACGATCTATTTCTAATCGGCACGGCCGAGGTGCCACTCATCACCATGCACGACGGACATATTTTCAATAAAAAGGATTTACCTAAAAAATATTGCGCTGTTACTCCGTGCTTCCGCCGCGAAGCTGGCTCTTATGGCAAAGACCAAAGCGGAATTTTGCGCGTGCATCAATTTTATAAAGTGGAAATGGTGGCCTTTGCTGAACCTGAAAAATCTTGGGAAATGCATGAAGAAATTCTGGCCATTGAAAAAGACTTATTCAACGATTTTGATTTGCCTTATCAGGTTGTGAATATCTGCAGTGGCGATTTGGGCTTTTCGGCTGCGAAAAAATATGATTTGGAGGCCTGGTTGCCCGGACAAAAAAAATATCGCGAAATGACGTCAACTTCCAATACCACTGACTTTCAATCGCGCCGTCTGAATATCAAATACAAAAAAACAACTGACGGTAAAGAATGCAACGCGCTGGTACATACCCTTAACGGCACAATGGTGACTGACCGCGCCATGATCGCCATTATTGAAAATTATCAGCAGGAAGACGGATATATTGCAATACCCAAAGTTTTGCAAAAACTCACTAGCTTTGACAAAATTTAACAAAAATCCTCATGCTTACTTGGGTTGAAATAAACAAAAAAGCCCTGACTTTTAATTTACGGCAATTTCGCCAAAAAATTGAGCATTGGACAGATATCATTCCGGTTATTAAAAGCAATGCCTATGGTCATGGCTTTTTGGAAATTGCCAGATTTTGCGACACATCTAAATTGATAAATAAAATCGCTGTTGTAAATCTGGCTGAAGCGTTGGAATTGCGAAAAAATAAAATCAAAAAACAGATTATTGTGTTAAGTTTTTTTGATTTTAAGGAATTAAACGGGTTGAAAGAGTCAGAGTTGAAAAATATCTCATTGCCAGTCTATGACACGGCAACTGCCGTAAAACTAAATAATTTTGTTAAAAAAAGAGGAATAAAGATAAAAATTAATCTAAAAATAGATACGGGTGCCTCTAGAATCGGCTTTTTGCCAAAAGAAATGATACAAAACATTGCCTTATTGAAAAAACTAAACAACCTGACAATTGAAGGTATTTTTAGTCATTTTGCCTCGTCAGAAGAAGACAAAAAATACACACAAAAACAATTACGCATTTTTGATAAAATAATAGTTAAATTAAAAACCAACGGGATTAATCCGCCGATGATTCACATTGCCTGCACCGCCGCGGCGTTAACCGTGCCAGAAGGCCGCCACAATGCCATTCGGCTTGGTATCGGTCTGTATGGGTTATATCCGTCAGCGCAAATCAAAAAAATAATAAAACTAAAACCGGTATTAAGTTGGCATACTCGGCTGATACAAGTGAAAAATATCCACAAAGGAACACTAGTAGGTTACGGCGGCACGCACAGAACACACCACCAAACACAGCTGGGGATAATTCCGGTGGGGTATTGGGACGGCCTAGACCGCCATTTTTCCAACTGTGGACAAGTTTTATTTAAAGATAAAAAATGCGCTATTCTTGGCCGAATTTGCATGAACTTGACAATGATTGATTTGACCGGTCTAAACGCCAAAACTGGGGATAAAGTCACTTTGATTGGCCGACAAGGAAAAACCGAAATTACGACTGATGATTTAGCCCAAAAACTTAACACCATCAATTATGAAGTGGTAACACGCATCAATCCGCAAATAAAAAGAATAATATGCTAAGGCATCGTGGGTATAAAACATATCACAGGCCCAAAAAAACCAACAATTGGAAAAATTTTTTTGCTTGGCTTAAAATTGGCCGCGGCCGCAAGTGGAATCTGCCTCGCGATGTATCGGGCAAGATGTTTCATAACCCATATCTTAATAAAAAACATTTACCAACGCGCACCAAAGCGCCGAGAATAAAAATCACCATTGGGATAATATCATTATTAACTATTATCGGCATATTGACGCTCCATCCTTATTTTAATATCAAACGAGTTTCAATTGCCGGCTTGGAAAGAATATCTTATAACGAGTTAAATAATCTGACAAACAGGATTTTAGACGCAAAAAGATTATGGTTTTTTAACGGCCGCAACTATTTCATCGCCAACACAAATAAAATTGAAAAAGAAATCAAAACAACCTACGCTCTGGAAGATTTAAAAATAAAAAGCTCATTTCCAAATAAAATTGAAATATCCGTAAAAGAAAAACGGGCCAAATTACTTTTGGAAAATTCTTTGGCCCAACTCAATGGCGAACCGAAAAATCATTATTATTTAATTGACGGGGAAGGTAAAATAATTCAAGAAGTTGACGCGGCTGATATCAACAGCGCGGCTTATTTGAACCTGTTAATGCTCAAAACGCAAGAAATGGAAAATTTAACGATAAATGAGTCGGCTGTGGCGCCGGCAGCGGTGCAATTTTTATTATTTTTGCAAGAAAAAATTCCGGCCAAAACAAACGTCAATATTTCTTTCGTGGAATTGAACAAGGATGGGGGAGTGGTGAATTTAACCACTACCGAGGGATGGAGGATTATAACGGACAGGCAGAATGATTGGGAAAAACAAATACAGGTGTTGACGATATTTTTACGCGATAAAATAAAAGACAAAAGAAATAATTTAAACTATATTGATGTGCGATATGAAAATAGGTCTTATTATCAATAGGGAAAATATTATTTCCGCGAAGCAATAATTTTTCTCACATCGGCTAAAGAATCAATTTTTCTTTTATATAAATTGGTGGCTAAACCGTTTTTATTTTTTATAAAAAGAAAGCCGCAGATTAATTTGCCATCTTCAATACGGTGATATGGCATCACAAAAATTTTTAAATTTTCATTTTCTCCAAGATATTCCAAAATTTTTCTTGGATCAGTATCGCCACATTCAAAAATAATATCTTTATCTTTAGAAATAACATCGGGTCGCTGGCCGCAATAATTCTCTTCGTAATCGCATTTTTGACCAAATTTTTTTAAAATATATTTGCCGGCGGCTATCTTAAGAGCAATGTGTTTCTTGCCCCCGCCATCATATTCAAAAATGGGGGTTTTGCCGTTCAAAACTTTATCCAGCGTGTTTTGAAATACATTCAAAGAACAAATCTCGATCTTGATTACTTTTAAATACCCATCGGACATCGACTGGCAAATATTCTCTAATGCCTCATAATCAATACTGGCATTATAATTAGAATAAAAAGTATCAATCAACTCTTGTAGCTCCATAAAAAATTAATCTTTTAACGGATGAAATTTCCGATGTGTTTCCTCCGCGTATCGATCAGAAGCATGCACATAACGCGTTGTGGTTGTCAGTGATTCATGCCCCAACAAATGTTGCAAAGCTGCCGGATTCGCCCCTTCTTCCGCTAAATAAGTCGCAAAGGCATGCCGCAAAGAATGAGCACTAACAGGCAGATTAATTTTAAGCAACTCACGATATTTTTTAATCTTATATTGCAAATAATTACACGAAATGTGTTTATCTTTCTCTCCGCTGTTTCTACCGCGGTAAGGCACAAAAAGAGCGGCAAATGTATCCTTGCGAGTTTTTAAATATTCTTTAATAATCCACATGGCGCGAGGGGTTAAGTAAACAAACCGTTGTTTTTTACCCTTGCCAGTAATAAATATCCTGCCAGTATGATCAATTTGCGATCTTTTTAAAGACAGGAGTTCGGAAATGCGCATGCCGGTGGCAAATAATGTTTCTAACATAGCCCGATTGCGCAAACCAATAATTTTATTTTTTTCAATTTTAGTTGGAAATTCAATTAATTTTATAAATTCGGGCATTTCCGCGATCTGAGTATGGCGACGCTCAGTTTTAATTAAAGTGACGGAGTTGGGAGCGATTGGTGAAACAAAATCCATATCAATTAAAAATTTCAAATATGATCGCAGAGCGGAAAGAGCATGGTTTAGCGAAAAACTGGATAATCGTTTATTGCCTTTCTGTCGCAGTGGAGTGAGACGATCGATTGAAGCTAGGTAGGCCTTATATAAAAGCAAATCTTTCTTTGTGACTTTCCTAAAATCTGTTTTAATTTCCGAATTCAAAAAATCTTCGAACACTGACAAATCTCGTTCATAATTATAAACCGTTTCGGGGGAGTAGTTGTTGATTTGAATATTTAATAAAAATTCTTCTTTCAGCGGTAGAGTATTCATAATAATATTAAACCGAGTTAAAAAATTAAAGTCAAACTGAGTGTAAGGATTATTATACTCAATTATATCACTATTTAATAAAAAACAAAATACTACTTATCAACAGGCCAAAAACCGCCTTTCTTTTCATTTTTTAATCATTGGGTGGTAGTATGTACCACCTTTTTTGTTATTTTTTGCCACTTTTCCTCTCTATTTGGACACATATCATAAATTTCATTTTGGTCGATGCCTGCGACCACCAACTATATCAAAAAAATAATAAAAATTCGATTTTTAATAATTTCATTCAAAAAAAATCTTATTTGCATCCCCTACTTTTTTATTTTTAAAATAAAAAACAGAGCACGCTATTAAAACTCTGTTTCTAAATTAAAAAATAAATTTTTTATTCAATTTCTTCTAGTGTCGTAAAATAAATGTCCTAATTTGAACGACGGGTGATTTTACCTTGTTAAATAATTCATAGGATCAACTGGAATGCCATTGTCGCGGACTTCAAAATGCAAATGCGGGCCAGTGGAAAGTCCGGCTCCTTGAGTGCCGGGCATACCGCCGCTATTGCCGATAATATCCCCTCTTTTCACAAAACTGTCTTCTTTAACATTAAAACTGGAAAGATGCGCGTAAAGCGTGGCAATGCCGTTACTGTGAATAATCATAATATTATTGCCATATAAACGACTGGTTCGCACCCAAGCCACATAACCGGAAGCCGCGGCGCCAACTTGCGTGCCCTGCGAAACGCGAATGTCCACGCCGGTATGTTCAAACAAATAACGAAAAGGGTAAGTTGGGTCGTTAAAATACACGGAAATACCTTTCACAGGGTCAATGGGCCAAGATAATGATGTCGGACCGCTTTCCATTTTATCATTTTCCGCTAGTTTCTTTTCCGCCTGTTTTTGCAAATTAGCCAATTCTTGATCAAATTGACTGTATTCTTGCCGTAATTGCGCCAACAATAATTTAAATTTATTTTCCGAGGATTTAGTTTGGACAAACAAATAATCTTTGGCCTCTTTTTGATCTTCCAAATGCGCCTGACGATCAGTCAAAGTTGCTTGTAACTTTTCCACTGTTTCTTTTTTCTTCAAGGCAATATCCCGCTTGCCCTGCAACTCCGCGCGATCGGTTTTGATTTGTTTCAAGGCCTGACCCAACTCCTCACTGATACTTTCCAGATTTTTTATCTGATCAAAATAGACCGAAAATGATTTATAGCTCAAAAAAACGCTCAAATAATTACTTTGGTCGCTCAAATGTATTGAACCGATCAAATGCGCCAACAATTGCCGCTCTTTATTGATTTTATCCTCTTTTTCTTTTATTAAAATTCCGAGTGATTCAACTTCTAAATTCAATTGCGAAATTTGAATTTCCGTCACCTGAATATCCAAAGTGATTTTTTCCATTTGACTGTTTAAAATTGCCAGTTGATTTGATAAAGTGATTGATTCACCCTGCTTTTGCTGGATATTTTGCTTGTAAATTTCAATCTGCGCTTCCAATTTTTTCATGACCTCCTGCTTTTGGATGATTTGCTGATTTATTTCATCCACTTCCGAAGACAGCGCCGCTGAAATTGGCGCTAAAAAAATAATGAAAATGAAAAAATAAAAAACTATTTTCCGCATAACAGAGCTAAGGCTGCTTTCAACCGTTTGATTGTTTCCTCTTTCCCTAAAATTTCGGCAATGGCAAACGGCCCTGGCGAGGCCTCGCGGCCGGACAAAGCCACGCGCATCGGCCAAAGAGTTGTCCCATTTTCCAATTTTTCTTTGATAATTAAATCCAAAGTTGCCTGTTCTATCCACTGCTCTGACCAATCCCATGTGAATGTGTCGTAAAATTTAATCAAGGTTTTTAAACGACTGCAAATCGTTTTTTGATCGCTTTTTTTCCAAATCAAAATCTTGGCGTCGTATCGCGGCTCTTTGAAAAAAAATTCCACCGCGGCCGGAAAATCAATTAATTTTTTCAATCGTTCTCTTTCCAAACCGATAATATTTTCTAATTTTTGTCCGGCAACTTCCAAACAGGCGCCAACCAAAAATGGCTGACAAATTTTTACCAATTCATTCAATGGCATTTTCTTAATGTATTCACAGTTCATCCAATCCAGTTTTTCCAAATTAAAAACCGCGCCGGCTTGGTGCACTTTGGTAATATCAAACACCTTGATCAATTCCGGCAAAGAAAAAATTTCTTGTTCCGTGCCAGGATTCCAGCCCAACAAAGCCACAAAATTTATCAGTACCTCGGGCAAATATCCTTTTTTCAAGTAGTCCTCCACGGCCACATCGCCTTGCCGCTTGGATAATTTGGATTTATCAGGATTTAAAAGCAATGGAATGTGCGCGAATCGCGGTGGTGTCCAGCCAAAGGCCTTATATAATAAAATGTGTTTTGGAGTTGAAGAAAGCCATTCATCCCCGCGAATTACATCGGTTATTTCCATTAAATGATCATCCACGACATTGGCCAAATGATAAGTTGGGAAACCATCGGATTTTACAAGTACCTGATCATCAATCAATTTATTTTCAAACGCCGCCGCGCCGCGGACTACATCGTTAAAATTTGTACTCCCCTCTTTGGGCACAGCTAGTCGTATGACATGCGGTTGATTGTTTTTTAATTTTTCAGCAATAATTGATTTGTCCAGCCCGCGACACAGACCATCATACATAGTTGGTAATTTATTCGCTTGCTGTGTTTCGCGCAATTTTTCCAATCGATCGGCTGAACAAAAACAATGATAAGCATGGCCTTTTTCAATCAATTCCTCGGCATGTTTTTTATAAATTTTTGTTCTTTCTGATTGCACATACGGGCCGAACTTGCCTTTTTCTTTGCCATCTAGCATCGGCCCCTCGTCCCATCTCAATCCAACAGTAGTTAAAATTTTCAATAAACTTTCCACCGCGCCCTCAACATAGCGCGTGCGGTCAGTATCTTCAATGCGTAAAATAAAATCGCCATTATTTTGCCGAGCGAACAAATAATTATAAAGCGCGGTGCGTAAACTGCCAACATGCAAAAAGCCGGTCGGCGATGGCGCAAAACGAACGCGAATCCCCGATAGCGTTCGGGGACAAGCTTTTTTATTTTTGGGCATATCAGGTTGGGACGTTCCAATTTCTTTTTCTTGCTGCGGACTGTCGCCACGACTGCAAAAAAGAAATTAGAACGTCCCTATAAAATATCTCGAAATTTAATTTCATTTAATAAAATTTCTAAAGACGGCCGGCGCATCGGATGAATTATTTTTTTCAGTTCTTCCAAATCCACCCAACGGTAACCGCACAGCTCAATTTTATCCACTTTGATGTCACTGCCGTCACCATTGTATTTTAGCAGAAAAACTGATTTTTGTTGACCCCTGAAATGATAACCCTTGCCTTTCTTCTTCATAAAGGCAATACTCCAGTCATATTTACAAACATCAACACAACGCGCCACAATCTCGGCTGTCATTCCGGTTTCCTCTCGCACTTCTTTCAAAATCGCCTGTTCGGCCGTTTCGTCAACGCTGATTCCACCTTGCGGCGGCTGCCAGTGCTCAATATTAAAAAAATATGAATCAGTTGGCATTGGACAACGTTTGGCGATAAAAAATTTTCCTTCCCTATTTACAATAAATCCGATTACTCCTTGGCGATAAGGCATGGCAATTTGTATTTTGTAATCTTTCACCAACAAACCAAAAGACACAACTGCTTTCCAAATTCGTTTTATCCGCCATGGCTGATTCAACAAACGCCACAACCATTCAAATCCGAGCTGACGCACAAATTTCGGCGCGCGCAAAACTTGGCCGGAAATATAATCAAAAGCCCCGCCCACTCCCATGCCAATTTTTACTAATGGCAATTGTGATAAAAATTCCGCCAACCATTTTTCCTGTTTGCCATGACCAAAAGCCACAAAAAGAATATCTGGAGTAGCGGCGCGGATGCGTTCCAATAATTTATTATTCTCAGCAACATTAAAATTTAAACCTGTAAGATACTCGCCGTTGTCATTCTGAGCCCAGTCCAAACGTGGCGAAGAATCTTTGAGAATATTGGTATGCAAAGATCCCTCGCTTCGCTCGGGATGACATTCAAACACAATCCCACTCTCCGCTCCAACAACTTTCAACCCAAAAAATTTTTTTTGCAATTTTTCGGCCGCTTTGGCCGCAATCCCCTCTTTTCCGCCAATCAAATACACGCTTTTTTTCTGCTCGGCGGCAATTTCACAAATTTTCTCCATCAAATCAATACCGGCCCAACGAGTTAGTTTTTCGCCATATAAATATCGCGCTGCAAGAGGCAAACCAAACCCATCTGCCACTGCCATTTCCGCCTTATTCAAGGCCTGCTTGAAAAACCAATCATATTCCACATCAACCAGCATTTCCGGATTTGGAGTGGTAATAAAATGTCCGGCACCCAAACGCAAAAATTCGCTAATTTTAGCTAAAATTTCCGATTTTGAAAAATTGTCAATTTTTATTCCTAAAATTACCATAAGATACCTTTATTCTAACAGATTGGCTTGCACTTGACAAAATTTGACAACTACTACCTTTTTCTGCTATTCTAAAATCACCATTAAAACTTATCCACACCTAACTTTTAAGCATGGAAGAGGGGCGCAAATCCCCCACTGTGCCGCAACCGTGAACCCCCACACACAGGGGCCAGCCGGAACTTTGTTTAAAAGTTATCCACATACACCAACTCCCGAGCAGGAGAAAAGGACAACTCTTTTCTTTTTGCCGGAAAAGAGTTTTTAAATATATTGCTGGATTCCCGCTTTCGCGGGAATGACAAAAAAACTATGAAACATTTTGTTAAAAAACATACCCACCACTTTGGCCTATGGGCGCTGTCCGGCCTGCTTTTGATTTGGAGTATGATTTGGCTGAATAATCTGGATAAACAGACGATTCAAAACACATCAACAAAAACAGCGGAGATGAAATCCACGGATTCTTTTGCTACTGGGACAATTTCGCAAAATATCCTTCGCTCCGCTCGGGATGATAAAAACGAGATTGCTTCGGCTGCGCCTCGCAATGACTCTGAAAAAAATAAACAACCAATTTCCGCGACTTCTTTTGTGGCTGACGCAATTTCCAATGTAACACCAATTGAAAAACCTGATGAAAATAGTATCTCTGTCACTTTCAAATTCATCGCGCCCACGTTCAATAAAGAATTTCCAATCAAAGTTGCACCACAAAGCACAGTTTACGAAGCCATGCAACAACTGCAAGAGCAAATCCCCATTAAATTCTCCCAATTCAGTAGCTTGGGCGCGTTTGTGGAAACGATTGACAACTTAACCAACGATTCCAAATCAAATCTTTACTGGATTTACTACATCAATGGTCAAGCGGCCAAATTAGGCGTCTCCTACATTAAACTTAATCATAACGATATAATCACTTGGCGCTATGAAAATGCGAAATTTTAAGATTCCAATTTTCATTGGAATGACAATTGTCTTAATATTCTTCTCCGCCAGACCGGTTCAGGCCGAAGAAACTACCAGCACGCCTGAAATTACAATCCCGACACAAGAAATAGCAACTTCAACTGCCACGAGTACACCGGGCCTCTCTATCAACTTTTTTCTCCGCTACCAAGATTCTTTTCTGTTTTCCGGCGCAGTAACCTCCACTGCCACCAGCTCACTTATGGACACTGCCGGAAGCCACTCTGTCAACGCCTCATCCAGCCCGCTCACAATTCTAACAGAGGCTGACGCGCTTTCGGACAATTTTTCAATCTCCCAACTTGATTACTACGACGCCTATCAAAGTTTCTACCTTAACTGCCTTGTCATTACCGCGCCAACGAGCACTTCGGCCTGCGGCAATTGGAATTATTCTGTTAATGGATCATACCCAAGCATCGGCATGGATTCATACGGTTTGCAAAATAACGACACTGTTTACATTTACTTTGACGATTCTTGGAAAATCACCGCAACTACCAGTACTTTTCCAATAAACACTACCACCACTTTGCAAACTTGGCGATACAATTACGACAATCTGGACGATGAATGGACACTTGACCGCAATGACACTGTTGACATCAGCATCCCCAATCCAAACCAAACTGGCTGGTGGGACACGACTATCACCACAACAACCCTCGCCACCAATGCCTCTGGCACTGTTGAATACGCTTTTTCCGCCACTGGCACCTATTTTGCAAAAATCACCTCGACAGATTATTCCAAATGGAGCTGGCCCATAACTCTCACAGTGCTCCCGGCTCCTGAAACTCCAACCTCCACGGCCACGAGCACACCTGAAACCGACACCAATACAGGTGGTGGCGGAGGCGGTGGTTCATTAACTCCCACTCCGACAATTTCATCAGCGGATATCGCGGCCAAAACCCAATCAATTCTTAATTTTTTAAAAACACAACAAAGCGCGGATGGAAAAATAATTGATGCCAGTATTACCGACTGGGCAATAATGTCTTTTGGCGCCAATAATCAATACGCCGACGAAATCGCCGCCAGCAGTACATCATTATTAAATTTTGCCAAAGGATATAATTTTACTGATGAAAGCGATTTGCTAAATCTATGCGCCAGTTATCCACGGCATACTTTGGCATTTCTTGCTTCGGGCATGGCCGGCTCGGATAACACCGTCCAAAATTTAATCTCAAAAATCAAAAGCGCAGAGTGCTATAAAAACAACAAATACGGATTGAATGGAATTAATGATGATGTTTTTGCGCTCTTCGCTTTACTTGCGACTGATACGCCGGCGAACGAATTGATTGCCAATGATATTTTGGCCACAATTATTGCAGACCAAACCGCGGACGGCGCTTTTACTTGGGCCGGCTGGGCTTCAGCTGATATTACCGGCGCGGCTGTGAACGCTCTGCAATATGCCAAAAATAAAGGCGCGACAATTGACCAAAATATCTTTACCAAAGCCAAGGCCTATTTAAAATCACAACAACTAGCTGACGGCGGCTGGGGCTTTGGCGTTTCTGACCCGCTTACCACAGGCTGGGCCATGATGGGCGTAAATTCTTTAAATGAAGGACAAACTGATTGGACTAACAGTCAAAACAAGAATCCATGGTCGGTTTTGACCGAGCAATTAAAAACCGACGGTTATTACGAGTCGGCTTGGGCACCGGGCATAGTTGATTGGTTTGGCACAAAACACGCCGTGCCTGCGTTACTGGGAAAATCGTGGCCGATAATTTTAACTCCAAAACCGCAACCAACACCTGCTCCAGCGAATTCTGGCGGCGTGGGTGGGAGTGTGGGCAGTATTTTATCTACCCCTATTGAAACAGCATCTTCAACTGCCACATCAACTTTGCCAATTACCGCGACTTCTACTCTGGCAATGACATCGTCAACCTTGCCTGTTATTTCAGAACCGATTGAAATAATCGCGCTGACGCCAACTTCATCAGCAGAGGAAATTGTAAAAAACGCCTTGCCTTCAAGTTCCGTTCCTGATATAATTAAACCATTAAAACTTTCTCCCACGCCGACAGCACCCGCGCAATCTACAATAATAAGCCAACCGGAAACTCCAGCCATGGCAAACATCACTAACAGTCCTCCTGAAACACCATCGCCCATCGCCCCTCTGGAGAAAAAAGTCGCCACAACCACTGCCACCGGTAGCGCGATTCTGTTTGCCGGAGCCACCATATTTTTATTTGGAAGATTATTATTAACATTTATCTAAATATGCAAAAATTCTTTCCATATTTTCTCGTGCTTCTGGCCATTGCGGCGCGGTTTCTGCCGCATCCGGCCAATTTCACGCCTATTGCCGCCGTGGCGCTTTTTTCCGGCGTTTATTTAAACAAAAGATTGAGCATTCTTCTGCCAATGGCCGCCATGTTTTTGAGTGATTTATTCATCGGCTTTTACAGCGCGCCAATTATGATTTCCGTGTACGGGAGCTTTGCCGTGTCCGGTTTCTTGGGCTGGTGGCTAGGCAAACACCGCGGAGTCGTCACCACTTTTGGCGCCACTCTGGCCAGCTCAACTATTTTTTTTCTAGTGACTAATTTGGCGGTTTGGCAGTTTGGCACACTCTATCCATTTACAAGCGACGGACTTTTAGCCAGCTACATCGCCGCCATTCCATTCTGGCGCAATATGCTTTTGGGTGATATTTTTTATGTGGCCGTGTTATTTGGGTGCTATGAAGGAGTGAGATATTGGATGGCGAGAAAAAAAATAATGCCGATTAGAGAATAAAATAATCAAACCCAGACTGTCCAACAACTGTCATTGCGAGGAGCGAAGCGACGAAGCAATCTCGTTTTAAGCCAAAAGAGATTGCTTCGCTTCGCTCGCAATGACAAAAAACGAGTTGTTGGACGGTCTTGGTTTTTGTTAATACGCAATTTATTTGATATAATCTTCTCATGACCACATCCAAAAAAACTATAATTTGGGCATTTTTAGCTAATTTTGTTTTATTCGCCTCACCTGCTTTGGCGCAAATTCCGGCTATGGACAGCGCGGTTGATCCTGACTTTAATCCCAACATGATTATCACTGATGATGAATTGACCAATGCCAATACGATGAGCCACGAAGACATCGCGGCCTTTTTGAAAAACAAATCCGGTGCCTTGTCCAATTACGAAATAATTGACCCTGCCACAGGACTGAATAAAACAGCCACGGAGATAATTTTTCAAGCAGCGCAAAATTATCAAATCAATCCGCGCGTGCTATTGGTGTTATTGCAAAAAGAACAAAGCTTGATTGAAAATTCCACTCCCAGTCAATACAATTTTGATTGGGCTACCGGCTATGCTCGCTGTGACGCTTGCGACCAAAATGATCCGTCAATTATCAAATTCAAAGGACTGGTCAAACAAATTGATTCCGCCGCCGCTTCTTTCCGCTATTTTCTGGACAATCCGCCCGAGATCTGGCTGAAAAAACCCGGCTTGCTTTATAGCATTGATTCCATTCCCGTGATTCCGGCCAATCGCGCCACAGCCTTGCTTTACACCTACACTCCGCATTTTCGTGGAAATTACAATTTTTGGAAAATTTGGCAGAGATGGTTTGGCGGAACGCAAATTTTTCCTGATGGCGTGATTGTTCGCGCCAGCGATGATTCACAAATCTGGCTGATAAAAAATGGACGAAGATATCCACTATCCACGGCCGCATTTAATTCTCGCTGGAAAGCCAATGAAGTTTTGATAACCATTGCTGATTTATTGGAACAATATGAAGTCGGCGCAAAAATAAAATATCCTGATTTTTCATTACTCAAAAATCCGGCTGGAGAAATTTACTTGCTGTCAGGGAGTGTTCGACGCATGATTGACAAAACCGCTTTCCGCTATTTTGGTTTTGATCCTGATGAAGTTGTCAAAGTCAGCGATGAAGAACTGGCTGTCTATACTTTGGGCGAGCCGATTGTTAAAGACAAAAAATTTCCTTTGGGCGCATTGATGCAAAATTCAAAAACCAAAGAATTATTTTTTGTGGAAAACAGTATCAAACACGCGATTTTGGATAAAAAAATCGCGCAAACAAATTGGCCAAATAAAAAAGCGCGATTGGCCGCAGCCACGGAGCTAAAAAAATATTCTGATGGCGAACCGATTAAATTTAATGACGGCGCCTTACTTAAAATTGCCGACTCGCCGGAAATTTTCTTGATTTCCAATGCTGAACGCCGACCTATTGCCGATGAAGCGACATTCAATACTCTTGGATTAAATTGGACGAATATTATCACTGTCGCACAACCAGCGCTGGAATTGCACGCACTCGGCTCCCCCATTGCAATCGCTCCGCCAGCCGAACCATTGGCTAAAAATTAATAAAATACTATAATATACTTGTATGCCATTAGTTTTCGCCGCCATTACTCCGCATCCGCCGATTTTGATTCCGGATATTGGCAAAGACAACATTATCAAAATCCAAGCCACCAAAAATGCCTTGGAAAAAATGGAGGAGAATTTGTACGTTGCCAAGCCCGACACTATTTTAATTATTTCTCCGCATGGCCGCATTTTGCCAGACGCTTTTTCCATTAACACAAACCCGACCTACACTGTGGATTTGCGCGAATTCGGCGATCTGACCACCCAAACACAATACCAATCAGACATGACCATGATTGCGAGGATTTCCAATGAAGCAAAATTAAAAGAAATTCCACTAGCTCTTTATACCGACCATGCTCTTGATTATGGTTCGGCCGTGCCTCTGCACTACTTGACAAAACATCTGCCGGAGGTTAAAATTATTCCTTTGAGCTATTCGCTGTTAGAGCCGAAACAGCATTTGAATTTCGGCTATTTGCTCAAAGAGGAAATTATGTCCACCAATCGCCGCGTGGCTGTGATTGCTTCCGGCGACCTGTCTCATGCCCTTACTTCAGACGCTCCAGCAGGATTTTCATTAGAGGGCAAAAAATTTGACGAAAACTTGATGGAAAATCTGAAAAATCACAACACCACCGCCCTGTTGAATTTGGAACCGCAAATTTGCGAATCAGCGGCCGAGTGCGGACGACGTTCCTTCCTGATTTTATTGGGAATTTTACAAAGAGTAAATTACAAATTAAAAATATTATCTTACGAAGGGCCGTTGGGAGTCGGGTATTTGGTGGCGGAGTTTGTATTAGAATAAATTTAAAGCAGGCGGAGGCAGATAATTTTTTGAAGCTAGGATATGTTTGAGCCAGGACGAGGCGTTCTGCGATGGCTAAGGTAGAGAACGCCGAGTCCGGTGGCCTGAAAGGCCAGGCGAGTTTATCCTAGCTAAAAAAATAATCTGCCGAGCCTGCTAAACATATGCAAGGTATCGGCCAGATCCTAAAAAGTAAACTGCCGGAAAAAAATAAAAATATTCATTCGGAAATTCATTATCTGGCCGATGAAATTTCCACATTTTTCGGCGAACGCGGCCGCTTTGGCATGTATCTTGGCGCCATCAAACGAATCGGAGTCCAAGAAGCCAAACGAATTTTTTCCGAAGTCAAGCAGGCTGATTGCGATAATAAAATAAAATTATTTTTCTGGAAAACCAAAAAAAATGCCAATATTATCAATTCTGACAATTCCTGAATCGTCTCTGCGGCAAAAATCTGTAGCGGTGAAGCCAACGGAAATTTTAAAATTAAAGCCGCTATTTTTGGATATGATTGAAACTATGTATTGCGCTGATGGCGTTGGCCTGGCAGCGCCGCAAATTGGCCAAAATATCCGACTGGCGATTATTGGAAAAGAAGGAACCCCAGATAAAAAGGACTGTATTTTGATCAATCCAAAAATAGTCAAACATTCTTGGAAGCGAGTAAAAGATGAAGAGGGTTGCTTGTCTGTGCCGGGCGTACGGAAAGAAGTGGCGCGTTTTGCCAAAATTACAATCAAGGCCTTGGATGCCAAAGGCAAACCAATAAATTTCCAAGCCGAAGATTTATTCGCCCGCGTAATCCAACATGAAATTGACCACTTGGACGGAATTTTAATCATTGACAAATGAAAAAAAACTCAATCATTTTTTTTGGCACCGAGGATTTTGCCGCCACGATTTTGCAGGGACTGATTGACAGCCATGATTTTGAAATTAAAATGGTGGTAACCCGGCCGGATAAACCGATTGGACGAGAACACAAACTTCACCAGCCGCCGATAAAAATTTTGGCGAAAAAAAATGGACTCAAAGTGGAGCAACCAAGCACACTTAAAAATTTTAATCTACAGACTGGTGCGAATTTAGGCATTGCCGTGCAATATGGCTTGCTCATACCAAAACAAATTTTAAAATCATTGCCGCATGGTATTATCAACATCCACCCCTCGCTTCTGCCAAAATATCGCGGCGCTTCACCAATTCAGTCGGCAATTCTCAATGGCGAAAACAAAACCGGCGTCACGATTATGAAAATGGATGAGGGGCTGGACACAGGCCCGATTTTGCTTCAAAAACAAGCCCAAATTGAACCAAATGAAACTTATACCACACTCGCTCAAAAACTCGCTCAAATCGCCTCCGAAACGCTTACAGAGGCCGTCCGTGGCTATGTTTCGGGTCAAATCCAGCCCCAAGCGCAAGATAATAATTTAGCCACTTATTGCCGCGAATTTAAACGGGAAGATGGACAAATTGATTGGAGTAAATCAGCCGAAAAAATTTACAACCAATGGCGAGCACTTCAACCCTGGCCTGGTGTGTTTACCGAGGCAATGTTTGGTGGAAAAAAAATGAAAATCAAAATTTTAAAAATGAGCCTGGCCGCTGATTTCAATGTTATTTCAAAAATGGAGAAAAAATTATCCTCTCCATTTATCAAATTAAACAAAAAAACGCTCGGCGCTGTTGCCGGCGATGGACAGACATTAATAATTGACGAATTACAGCCGGAAGGAAAAAAAATAATGACTGCCGAAGCATTTATCAATGGCTATTTGCATTAATTCCATGCTTTTTTTGCACTATTGTTTTCCAATAAAAATATTTTTTAATCGCGGATAAGGGCAACCAGGGAAAATGATACACAAAAGACGGAAGCCACTGGCTCATAGTGCCTTTTAGCGCGATGTGAAATAAAACTTCCGGCACCCAAACGCCAATATGGCTTTGATCCAGCAAGGTCAGCCACAAATCCCAATCCTGAAATTTTTTCAATGATTCGTCAAATCCGGGAAAATGTTCTCGACGGATGAGCGAAGTGGTGGTGATAAAATTCATTTGTTTCAAACGCTCGGCATCAAATTGCCCGCAAACAAATTTTTTCCAACCAAATTTAAAAGAAGAATACGCGTAAGAGGCCTCTGGATGTTCATCCAAGGCTTTTTTCATTTTGGCAAGCATATCCGGCTGGCCTGCAATATCCGCGTCCCAAAAAATTACATACTCGCCGATTGATTCTCTAAATCCACTATTGCGCGCCGTCGCCGCGCCAGCATGCGAGGAAAAAATAAATTTCACTTGTGGCCATTGCGGCATGATTTTTTTGCGCAGATGCTCTTTTTGCGTTTCGTCAGAACCATCGTCAACTACAATAATTTCAATATCTTTCCGATTTTGTCCTGCCACACTCTCCAATGCACGCATCAAAACATAAGCATGATTGTAATTAGGAATAATAACCGAGATGGTGTTTAACATATTTTAATTTATCTTCTCTTTCAACTTTTCTATCTCTTTCTCCCACTGAAAATTCCTACTGACCCAATCACAACCATAGTCGCCCAAACGATTCGCAAACGGTTCATCAGTCAAAATTTTCAACAAGGCCTGATAAAGTTCGTCCGGTGAATCAGGTTCAATCACAAATCCGCCATAGCCGTGACGAATTGTTTCCGGCGCGCCGCCGCTATTGCCAGCTACCACCGGTTTGCCAGCCAAAGCCGCTTCTAAAAATACCAGGCCAAAACCTTCAACATCAACCCCAATCTGACGACATGGAAGCGCAAAAAGCGTGCATTTATTATACCACTCTTGCAATTCTTTATCGTATACTTTTTCCAAGATTTCCACATTGTCCGACAATCCCAACTCGGCTATTTGATTTTGCAACGCCGCTATCTCCGGTCCGTTGCCAATAATCACATATTTCAAATCAGGCACGCGCTTGAGCAGTCGCGGCATGACATCAATTACTTTATCAAAACCTTTGCGTTTAACCAGCCGGCCGACAGAGAGGATAATTTTCTCTATGTCATTTTGAGGGAGCAAAGCGAGTGAAGAATCTTTCATTTCCACAGGACACGGATATACTACAATAATTCTCCACTCCACAACCCCCAATTTAATTAATTCGCCACGAGTAAATTGGCTGTTTGCCACCACCAATTCAGCGTTGAATAAAATCTTTTTCAACCAATATTTTTTCCAACGCGATTTTTGCGGAACTAAAATATCCATTCCGTGCGTAAAAACCGTATATGGAACTTTCTTGCGTCTTTTAAACCACAAAGCAACATATCCAACAGGTAACACTTGCCCGACCCAAAGCATTTCAATTTTCTCTTTTTTAACAATTTTGCCGACACGCCAAATCAAAGGCAGCCAATGCGGCCACAAAGGACATTTTAAATTGGCAGGCATTACTTTGATTTCCCCGCTCCAATGTTTTACCAATCCGTCATAATACCGGCTCACTCCGCCGATTTGTGGAGGAAATTCAAGTGTAATTAGAAAGATTTTGGGTATTTTTTTTAAAGTCACAAAATACTGACGAGAAGCGCCTATATCTTTTTTTTGCTGCGGACTATCGCCGCGACTGCAAAAAAGATATAGGCGCTTCTCTATAAAATTATCTATTAATTACGACGAAAAATTAAAATTAAATCTTTTTTGCTTACTAATTTCCATACCCAAAGCATGCAGGCATACATCACTACGCCGAATAAAATCAAAATTCCCAAATATGCGATGGACTTAGCCAAACCCTGCGGCTGAAGATATTTCAATAACACCGGCTGTGCTATCCATACCAAAAGTCCCATAATAGCTGATGACAGAAGCACTTTCAAAATATTCAACCAAAAAATTCTATCAGGCATAGTGATGATTTTCGGCACCCAAAAAAACCCAATTAACATTAACAAAAAATTTCCAACCAAAGCCGCGATGGCCGAGCCAATAATTCCAATCCAAGGAATTAAAATTAAATTCATCACAATATTTATCACCATAGTCGCGCCCATGGCAGATGTTTGGATATTTTGGCGGTGACAGGCGTTTAAAAGAGAACCGATTGGAAAACCTAAAAAAGAAAAAATCAAACTGCCGGCCATGATTTGTAAAGGCAAAACTGATGATTGATACGACGCGCCATAGACATTAGTAACAAAAATTCCGGCAATGGCGATTAGCCCTGCGCCAATCGGGAGAGCGAGCATGGCCAAATACAACATTCCTTTTTCAAAAGTCATTTTGAGCCGATCTTTATCATAAACAAAAAAATTACTCATGGCAGGATAAAGTGAGGCGGCAAAAGCCATTGGTATGAATTGAAAAGCAAAAGTAATTTTCGCCGCGACTCCATACCAACCCACTGCCTGACTGCCAAGCATTTTGGAAAGCATGACGACATCAACATATGAATATACTTTTACAAAAATCCCTGCAAGAGCAAACGGCGCGGCATAATAAATAATTCTTTTCAAAAGCGCCGGCGTAAAGAAAAAACGCGGCCAAATGTGATAACGCCGAATCAGAGCTGATAATCCCCACAACGCATTAAACAAACTGCCAGAAGCCAAAGCTAAAAGTAAAATCATTACTCCGCCTTTAAAATATAACACAATAAATCCGACAATCACTGTCATCAGTTGCCCTCCAGCCACGCCGATTGATTCAAAACGGAGATTTTGCAAAGAGCGCAGAGCGCCATAAAAACTTAAACTGAAAGAATCCAAAACCATGATCAGGCCGGAAATCAAAATCAATTCTTTCAAGTCCGCGCCATAGCCCATTAAATATACCACCAAATTCAAAACGCCATAAGCCGCCGCGACTAAAAACAATTTTATCGTCAAAATGTTTCCTAAAACTTTGGCTATGTTTTGATTGTCTTTTGCTCCTTCGCGTATTAAAACCGGATTCAAACCCAAATCAGTCAGAACCGAAAATAAACTGGAAAAAGAAAGAGCGGTGATATAAAGTCCGGTATTTTCCACGCCAATAAAACGCGCTAAAAGCGTAAAATATATAAAAGAAAAAATCTTCTGCGCCACAGACGCGGAGGTGAGAAAAATCGTATTTTTAGCGATGTTTGAAGACATATTCTTAATCGCATTTTACCATTTAATCACCTCGCGGTCAATTTAAAACCCCTCCTTGCGGAGGGGTTTGTGACTAACGCTTGGCCCATTGCGGGGAACGACGAGCTTTTTTGTGTCCGAATTTCTTTCTTTCCTTAACACGCGAATCGCGAGTCATATAACCGGCTTTTTTCAAAGCAGGTTTTAAATCGGCGTTAAATTCCACCAAAGCCCTGGAAATACCATGTCGTGCGGCTAAGGCCTGACTATTTTTACCGCCACCGACGACTTTGATTGAAATATCATATTTTTCCATCGCGCCGACTTTTTTTAAAGGTGCAAACACCAAATCAAACAATTGAAAAATTGAAAAATATTTTTTTAATTCTTGACCGTTGACCGTGATATCACCCTTGCCACTGTCAAAAAATCTCACTTTGGCCGTGGCTTCTTTGCGACGGCCAATAGTAGAAATATATTCGCCTTTTTTGCTTTTTACAGGACTGGCGACAACAGGAGCAACTGCTTGTTCAACTTCAATCTTTTCAACCATTGGCTGAACTTTCGCTTTTTCTTCCACAGGTTTGACTTTACGCGGCCGTCCAGGAGCTTTTTTAACAACTGTTTTTTCTGTTTTTTTAATCATACCTTATGAAGTAATCTTTAATCTTTTCATCCTCACATCTCTTAAACGATTTTTAGGCAACATTTTAATTATAGCCAAATGAATCACCTCGGCCGGATTATCAGCCAAAACCTTTTTAAACGGCCGTTCTTTCAAACCGCCAGGATGCAGAGTGTGATGCCGATAAATTTTTTGTTCGGCTTTTTTGCCGGAGACCTTTATTTTGGAAGCATTTTTAATCACCACCGCATCCCCCATGTCTGTGGCCGGAGAATAATCTCTTTTTTGCTTACCCTGAAGCAAACGAACGACCTGCGTTGCCAAACGCCCCAAAATTTTACCTTCGGCATCAATAGTGTGAGTTGTTCTTACAATTTTTTCCGTCATAATTAAACCAATTCAATTAAAACCATGTTCGCGCTGTCCCCCACTCGCGGCCCAAGCTTGGTTGTTCTGGTAAAACCGCCGTTGCGAGCGGCATAACGAACTTTCAAGTCCTCTACAATTTTTTTCACTGGATTTTCAATTAGAAAAAACGAACGCAACTGGCGATTGGCGTGCAAATCATTGCGTTTGCCCAATGTAATCATTTTCTCAACCAAAGGCACGACTGCCTTGGCTTTGGCCTGCGTGGTCTTAACCTTTTCATATAAAATAACACTCATGGCTAAATTTTTCAACATGGCCACGCGAGGTCCTTTTTTTCTGTCTAAGGTAACTTTATTTTTTTGATGACGCATATAATACGCACGAGATCCTTCGCTATCGCTCAGGATGACAACTTCACTATCATTTTTTTTTATTGGTTGAGCCCTTTTTTCTGCCGCGCTTAGCCGGCTTTTTTTCTTTTTCTTCGTCTTCTTCCACTTCCTTCACCATTTCCTCCGCCGTCGCCTCTTCCATGGTCTCGCCTTCTGACAAGGCCTCTATTTCTTTAGCTACTTCAGGCTTGCCGCCAAATTCGCTCAAAACCAAATTAAAATGGTCAACTAAAATTTCCGTAGCTTGAATTAAAGCATTAACCGGCGAAATCGTGCCGTCGGTTTCCATGTCCAAAACCAATTTTTCAAAATCAGTGATCTCGCCCACGCGGACAAATTCAACTTTATATCCGACATTGATTACCGGCGTAAAAATGGAATCAATCGCGATCATACCGATTTCCAATTTTTTCCGATCTTTTTCTTCCACAGGCACATAGCCGCGGCCTTGGGAGACAAAAATCTCCATTTCCAGTTTAGCATTTTTATGAGTCAAGGCGGCAATGTGCAAATTAGGATTAACAATCTCCACATCCGAAGTTACCTGAATTTGAGCGGCCGTCACTTCGCCCTCGCCTTTGGCTTCCAAAGACAAACGGACCGGTTCGGCGGAAAAAACGCGCAAACGCAACTGTTTTAAATTCAATAAAATCTCCACCACATCTTCTTGCACATGTTCCAAAGTGGTGAATTCATGCGGAGCGCCTTTGATCTTCACAGCAGTTACAGCGGCGCCGGGCAAAGACGACAACAGCACGCGACGGAGAGTGTTACCCAAAGTAATGCCATAACCATGATAACACGGCTCAATGACAATTTTCGCCTCATTGGACTTGCCGGTCTCCTCCACTTTAAAAGATGATGGCAAAAGAAGTTTTTCCATACTTCATTTTATTAAAATTAACGAGAATAAAATTCGATGATTTTTTTAGGATCAAAATTAAATTGCATGCCTTCAATTTTCGGTTCAGCCAAAATCTTACCGCTCAATTTTTCCACGTCCAATGACAACCAAGCGGGAAGTTCGTGTTTTGCCAAAGTCTGCTTCAAATTTTCAAAAATCTTTTTGGATTGGCTTTTTTCCGCGATACTCACAACCTGATCCGGTTCAACTTGAAAAGACGGGATATTCACCCGCTTGTTATTAACCAAAACATGACGGTGCGAAACAATCTGGCGGGCGCTTTCGCGCGATTTGGCCAAACCCAAACGATAAACTACATTATCCAATCGTTTTTCCAAAAATTTCAAAAATCCTTCAGCGGTGTTGCCTTTTCTTTTTGATGCCTTGGCCACATAATTGCTGAATTGCCGTTCGCGCAAACCATAAACCCGTTTGGCCTTTTGTTTTTCTTTTAATTGCTCACCAAAACTGGTCAGACGGACTCTTTGCGTTGGACCATGCTGACCGGGTGGAAAACCACGGCGAGTCAAAGCACACTTGGCGCCAAAACATCTGTCGCCTTTAAGAAAAAGCTTTTCTCCGGCTCTGCGGCAACGAGCGCATTGAATTGTGATTCTATCGGCTTTTGGCATAATTTTAAACCCTTCTGACTTTGGCCGGACGACAGCCATTATGAGGAATTGGGGTAATATCTTTAATGGAGGTGACATTGATATTGTTGGCATGCAAAGCGCGGACAGCTCCATCACGACCAGAACCCACGCCTTTCACAAACACACTCACTTCTTTCAAACCATAAGGGAAAACTTTTTCAACCACATTTTTAACAATAAGTGAGGCGGCATATGGAGTGGCTTTTTTAGGACCCTTAAAACCCATTTTGCCGGCGCTTGACCAAGCCAACACATTGCCGTTAGGATCGGTCAAAGTCACCATAGTGTTATTATAGGTCGCTTGCACAAAAGCCAAACCAATTGGAATTTGTTTTACATCTTTCTTTTTGGCGCGGCCGCGCGGATTGGCTGATTTCTTTCCCTTTTCTTCTTTCTCGCTTTTTTCATCTTTTGCTTCTTTTTCAGGCGCGCCAATATCCAAAACAATGTCTTCAATGGAAACTTCTTTGATTCCTTCTGTTTTTTTGTTTTCTTCAGACATATTTTTTAGGTCTTTTCAGCAGCTGACTTACGGCCACTGCCCATGGTGCGGCGGGTATTGCCGCGCACCGTGCGGCTGTTGGTTTTGGTGCGCTGACCCCTGGTCGGCAGACCGCGGGAATGGCGTGTGCCGCGATAACAACCGATTTCTTTTAATCTTTTGATATTGGATAAAACCTCGCGGCGCAAATCACCTTCCACTTTATAATTCTTTTCAATAAAATCGCGCAGGCGATTAGTTTCAGCTTCGCCCAAATCTTTGGTGCGAGTATCTGGATTGATGCCTAATCCCTTCAAAACTTTTTTGGACTGACTCAAACCAATACCATATAAATAGGTAAGAGAAACTTCAATTCTTTTATTCTGCGGCAGATTAATGCCGGCGATGCGTGCTACGGCCATATTATCCTTGTCTTTGTTTATGTTTAGGCGTCTTGCAAATCACAACAACGCGACCCTTACGGCGCAACACCTGACAATCTTTGCAAATTTTTTTCACTGACGCGCGAACTTTCATGTTTGTTAAAAAAAATCTTTACCCTGATAAAATCAGGGGCTAAAATCTGTAAACAATCCTGCCTTTTGTCAAATCATATGAACTTACCTCCACTTTCACTTCATCGCCAGGCAAGATTCTAATTCTGTTTAATCGCATCTTTCCCGCCAAATGACCAAGCAGTATATGGCCATTTTCCAATTTAATTTTGAATTTCGCCGAAGGCAACAATTCCTCCACACGGCCTCTTAATTCCAACGCATCTTTTGTTGAGGGCTCGGTGGTTCTTTGGTTTTGAACCATAATTTCAAGTGGTGAGCCATGTCAAAACTTGTTTTGACATGCGAAGCCCGCGAAATTCACAAGCTTTGCTTATATTTAAAGTGGCTCTATTATATCCCAAGTCGTTTTTTTTGTCAACAACTTTGGGTCAATTGGCTAAATTAAGCCAAAAAATATCAATTAATTTTTTCTTTATACACATAAACAATCGGGTCGATTTTTTTCAATCTACCCTCATTGAACACTAAAAAATTGATTGTTTTGGAGGATAATTGGGCGATAAACATTGGTGTAAAACGCCATTCCGCCTCATTACCAGCCTTTATTATTGTATCATAATTGACGATGTTTAACAAATAGTCCGAAGAATCAAGCTCGGCCTGGCCGGTAAAAAGACGCGCGGAAGAGACAGCTGTGGCGCGATAACCATTTGACAAAACAGTCCAATCAGTCACTTTTTGATTAAAATTATTGGCTGATAAATTCAAAAGAGTTTTTGTTGATAAAACATCAACGGAATATGTCGGATAAAAAAGTTTTAAAGCGGTCAGCCAACCGTTTCTAAAAACATAAGCGCCATCAATATTATCCGGCAATCCCAACACCACCGTCCCCTCGCCTGATTTTAAACCTGTTTCCGAAGAAAAATCAGAAATTAATTGCTGACTTAAAATTCCGGCATTTTGCCAAACCAAATTTCTCTGCCAAAGAGTAAAAGAAAAATACGCAATTAAAATCGTTGCTGTTAGAACGCCAACCACGCGCCGCTTTTTCCACAAACTCACGACAATAACAGCCAAAAGCACAGCCATTCCAATTGAAGACAGATAAACAAACCTTTCTCCTTCGCTGGTGAAGCCGCTTAATTGCAGATTATACACCGGACCCAAGGAAATAATAAAAAACAACATGGCAAAAAGATAGAGCTTTTTTTCTTGACAAAATCGCCAACCGAGCCAGCCCGCCCCAATCAATATTAAAATAAATAAAATCCAATGGACGGCTAATCCGTTAGTTATCCAAATTTGAGCCGGACTGATAAAATGACTTAGCAAACCGCGGATAAAAACAGCAATTGCGGAAAAAATGGAAAATGACGATTGAATGTTGGAATAGGAACTGAATAATAAACCGGTGGCAAATTGTCTTAACAATATGTAAAGCCCTAAAATTATTGCGAAAGGAGAAATAAATAAAATCTTTTTTTTCCAAAACAGGCCATTCTGTAAAATCAATTCATAAACCAATAAAATAATTGGCAAAGAAGCGGCCATTTCTTTGGAAAAAATCGCCAAAGCGAAAGCCAGCGATGAAACGCCAAACCATAAATAACGGCCGCCGGTTCTGAATAAAATATAAAAATTAAAACTCAATAGAAAAAAACTAACGGCCAACGCATCATTGCGGCCGGAAATCCAAGACACGGCCTCGGAGTGATTGGGAAAAATCAAAAAAAACAAACCGGCCAAAAATGAGAGCCAATAATTACTGCGACCTGATAATTGCCACACCAGCCAACATAATAATAGCGCGCCGCCTAAATGCAATAAAATATTCACTAAATGATAACCAAATGGATTTAAGCCGCTGGCTTGATAATTCAGCCAAAATGATAAACTGGTTATCGGTCTATAAACCGCGCCTTCTAATTTTCCATCGGCATTGCGCAAAAATAAATTTTCTAAAACCAAAGGCATATTTTTCGCGCGAGCGATCCAGTCAAAATCATCGGAAACAAAAAAAGAATTTAAAATCGGGCGATACAAAAAAATCGCCGTGAACAAATAGACGACAAAAATAAAAAATAAAAACTTGCGTGGCATGTTATTCCAAAATCGCTTTAACGCGCCTGACTCCGGCGCTGGAGGCCTCTTCTTTGATAATGATAAAATGTCCGAGTTCACCGGTGCGCGAAGCGTGCGGTCCGCCGCAAATCTCACGGCTGAAGTATTTATCATCACCAACAGTGTAGACCCTTACTCTTTCGCCATACTTGGCTGTAAACAAACCCATGGCGCCTGCTTTTTGCGCTTCTTCCACAGTCATTTCTTCACATCTCACCGGTAAATCCGAAGCAATAACATTATTAACCAAGTCCTCGGTTTGTTTAATTTGCTCCGCGGTCATTTTTTCAGGACAACTGAAATCAAACCGCAACCGTTCGGCAGTGATATTACTGCCTTTTTGCATTACTCCCACGCCCAAGACCTGGCGCAAAGCCGCTTGCAAAAGATGGGTGGCAGTGTGCAATTTAGCCACCAAATCGCTTGTATCAATCAAACCGCCTTTAAATTTTTGTTCGGCGCCCGCGCGGGAAATATTCTGATGTTCTTTGAACAATTTTTTAAATCCATCCCAATCCAAATCCAAAGACAATTTTATTGTTTCAAATTTTAATATTGGCCGTTCCACCGACAGCATTACTTCTTTAATCATCTCTGGCGGAAAACCTTCTTGAGTATAAAGATCAAAAACAAAACTACCGGAAATTTTGAAAAATTTAACAAACTCGGCAACCAATCGCTTAATTTCTTCTTTATTTTTCAATTCCAACATTCGCCGTAAAAAATCTCCGGAAGCAAGCCAAGGATCTTTAAGAATTGATTGCGCAAATTGACGATCATCGTCATCATCAAAATCCCCGTCATTAAACTGCGTTAGAACATTTTCCAAACGATGAATTTTGCGCACCATTATTTCAATCTTTTTCAAACCGGCGGAAAGCGTTTGAGAAAACTTTTTTTCTTCCGCTGATAATTCTTGAAAAATCCTTTGTTGATTTTTTTCCAATTCCGGATAAAATTGGCCAAAAAGTTGCATTACCAATCGCGCGATCTCCATTGTAAAATCTTTTTTAACTCCAATTTGATAGCCAAAACGAATGGCGCGGCGAATCAATCGGCGTAAAATATATCCCTGCTCAATATTGGATGGCGCCACGCCGCGCTCATCTCCTAAAATAAATACGGCAGCGCGCAAATGGTCGGCGATAATACGGATGGCCTTGGTAGTTTCAAAATTAGCAGTATAATTTTTACCGCTCAATTCCTCAATCTTGCGAATGATGGGTAAAAAAATTTCAATTTCAAAGACACTCTGCTTATCATTTAAAATCGCCAAAACCCGCTCCAACCCCATTCCAGTATCCACATTTTTGTAAGTCATTTCAATGCAATCGCCGTCAAATGTTTTGGCATATTGCATAAAAACATTATTCCAAATCTCGGCAAAGCGGCCGCAATCGCAATTCTGATGACATTTATCACCGAATTTTGAATCGTGTTCTTTGCCAGTATCATAAAATATCTCGGTATCAGGCCCGCACGGCCCGGTTTGCCCGGCCGGCCCCCACCAATTTTTAGCACGACCGTATAAACCGATCCTCTCCCCTTCTCCAATTTTTGCATCAATGCCCGCGCGTTCAAAAATTTCTTGCCAAATTTCAATTGCTTCATTATCGCGCGGCGCGTGCTCGTCTCCGGCAAAAACAGAAACAAAAATTTTCTGCGGATCCAAGTCCAGCCATTTTTTATCTGTTAAAAATTCCCAACTCCACTCAATCGCTTGATTTTTCCAGTAAGGCCCGCTGGCAATGACTTCTCCACCTTCATAGCCCAAGGACCAATTGCCAAGCATTTCAAAAAAGGTCAAATGCCATCTGTCCCCGACTTCATCAATGTCATCGGTGCGCAAGCACTTTTGCGCATTAGTCAAACGCGCCCCTTCCGGATGCTTTTCGCCCAAAAGATACGGCACCAAGGGGTGCATGCCGGCAGTGGTGAAAAGCACGGTCGGATCATTTTCCGGAATCAAAGAAGCCGAGGAAATTATCTTATGTCCTTTGCTTTGAAAAAAATCAAGAAATTTTTGCCGAAAGTCGTGATAAGAAAACATATTTTCAATCGTTTTTGTCATTGCGAGCCCCAATATCCGTCGTGGCGTGGCAATCTCGTATTGTTCCGCCCCCCAGACACTCACAGTCTTTATAAAACACCGCGAACTGACCCGGGGTAACAGCCCTCTGCGGCGCTTCAAACTCCACTAAAATTTTTGACTTTAAATTTCTGACAATGGCTTTTTGAAGCAACTGACGGTGCCTCAACCTCACTTCACATGATAAAGGAAATTTAGGCGCTTGTCCAGCCAACCAATTCACCATACTCACTTGTATTTTTTCCTTAAACAATAGAGGGTTATCGGCCAGGCCGACGATAAGGCGATTGCGTTTTATATCTTTGTCTACCACATATAACGCCCGCTTATTGTCATTCTGAGGCAAAGCCGAAGAATCCATTGTGCAATAATCAGAGATTCTTCGCTGGCGCTTAGAATGACAGGAAAATTTTTCTCCAATAGTGTAAAATGCCAATCCATCATGTCCACCGACTTTTCCACCATTGCTCAAAATCACTGATCCGCGACACGGCTTGATTTTTTTTTGCAAAAATTCTTTCATCGGAACCTCGCCCACAAAACAAATTCCCATACTCTCTTCCCTCTCGGCTACAGGCAAATCAAATTGTTTGGCCAACGCGCGAACTTCATTTTTGCACAACTCGCCAATTGGAAAAATCAATCGTCGCAATTCTTTTTGTCCCAATTGATGTAAAAAATATGTCTGATCTTTATTTTTGTCTGTTGCCTGTAAAAGCTTATACGAGATTGCTTCGTCGCTTCGCTCCTCGCAATGACAATTTACAGACAGACGCGCATAATGCCCGGTGGCGATATAATCAAAACTCAGTTTTTCAGCCGCTTTTAACAAAAGCGGAATTTTAACATACTTATTGCACATTACATCAGGATTGGGCGTGCGGCCGGCGCGATATTCTTTATACAAATAATCAATCACATCGCGATGATATTCTTTTTCAAAATCAAAAGTTAGGAGCTTAATTCCGAGTTTTGCCGCCACCCGCAGAGCTTCGCGCCGGTCTTCAATCCAGCATGGCGCTTTACCGCCAGGAATGGAACCGCTATAGCACTTCATAAACGCGCCAGTCACTTCATACCCGGCTTTTTGCAATAAAGCCGCGGCAACCGCTGAATCCACTCCGCCGGAAATGGCTACAAGCACTTTTTTACTTTTAAATATCATATACAAACATTTTAAACTAAAACAGGCCGCGGGTCTAGACCAACGGCCTGTTTTTAAAAACTATTTCTTATCTTCACCGCCGCCGCTTAACGCATTGATTTTCTTCTTAATATCAAGATTCCCAGGATTCAAATCCAAAACTTTTCTGTACATTTCCAAGGCTACGCTAGTGTTGCCGGTTTTCTCGTATAAAAGGCCGAGAGAAAATATGGCATCGGAATAATTTGGCTGTAAAATAATGGCTTTTCTAAACGCCGCTTCGGCCAAAGTGTAATCGCCTTTTTGCGCACGATTGAAATAATATCTGCCCAACTGAAAAACATAACCCGGATCTTGGATTCCATAATTCAAACCTTTTTCTAAAACCGCGATACTGCCACTTATATTATTCTTCATTTCTTCCATAAAAGCCAACCTCACATAAGCCATTAGTAAATTTGGCTTCAAAGCAATAGCTTTATCATAGTCCTCTTTGGCTTCAGTGTAGCGTTTTTCCAATAATTTGGCATTACCCAAAGCCACATAAAAAGTCGGATTGGTTGGCTCCAAAGCCAACGCCTTTTCCAAAGCGCCTATGGTCCAATTGTTGGCTTCGGGAGCGAAAGCTCGCGCGCTCCCGTACATATTAGAAAGGTATTCCCAGGTAGCCACATTATTGGGTGATTGGTCAGTGGCGTTTTTGGCCGCTTGCACAGCCGAGGACACCAAAGGAGCCACTTGATTTACATCATTGGTTTTATTGGCGATTTCTCCGGCTTTGTTCAAAAATGTGTCAGCCAAAATTAATTGAAACAGCACGCGATGCGGACTCCATTCAACTACTTTACTTAAATCACTGATTTTTTGATCCAGCGGCTTATTCAACGCCTTAACAAAAATCACTTCGGCGGTAAAATACCGGCCAAAATAAATTCCAACCACGATAATGGCCGTAAAAATTAAAATAAATCCAAAAGAGGTAACCAAGGCGTATTGCGGCGTGGTTTTTAAAGAAAATCTCCAAGTTGGTAATTCCGCTTTAGACAGATGAGCGCTTGCGCTAACGATTAATCCCAATAACAGCCAAAATGCCAACCAATGAGCCGAACCAAAACTCATTAAGAAAAAAGCGATTAAAAGAGTAAGCCACGACCCAACCAATCCCCAAAAAATCAAAGGTGATTTATAAAAAAATCCAACCACGGTCTGTTCTTCCGTGTCCGATGTTTTTTTCTTGCCGCGCAATTCCGACAAATGTTTTAGCCAGGTGCTAACAATCAACCCCAATACCATTAAAATCAAAAAAAGAATAGCCAAGGCACCCAAAAGACCGGTGGTCATCAACCAATCAAACGCACTGTTGTATGACTGGCGAAAACGGATATTCCAGGCAAAATTATTATTAAATTCAGTTGGCCGAAACTGGGAAAAATCAAACAAAAAAGTACCGGGACCGGTGCCAAAAAGAAAATTCTTTGCTCCGGCTGTAATAGTGTCCGTGGCAATCTGCCAAGAAATATTTGATGATAAAGAAACCTCCAAAGGCAAATTAGCGGTTAAAAACTTGGGCACGCCCAAGAATATAAACAACAAAGAAATGACAAAAATCGTAAAAGCGATTGAAATCCACACGGTGCGCACTTTTTCAGCGTAAGTCAAGAAAAAAACCAACATTAAGAATATGGCCGCGGCCGTGATAATCCAAATCAATTTAAAACCCAAAACAACCAAAGCGACTAAATTTATTAAAGCGCATAACAAGAAAAAAACATCCAAAACCAATTCTCGTTTTTTAACAGTTAAAAAAGCTAAATACATTACAAAAATCACGGCCAAATACACGCCAAACAAAGTGTTGGAACCATTAACTAGATTGAATTTCGGCAAAAAACTCGGCCAATCAAATAATTTAAAGGTAAAAAGCAACCAATACGCCGCGCTTAAAGTTCCGCCGAACAAAAATAAATACACCGCACCCAAGATTTGACTGATTTTTAATAAATTTTGAACGATTAAAAAATAAAAAACTGCAAAAACAGTCAGACCGAAAAAAGACAAGCCCAAAAAGCTAAAATCGCCGAAAAAACTTAAAAATTTATCTTGCGAAAGCAGGGCGGTCAAAAAATATAAAAACCAAATGGCGAGTAATGGAATATCCAATGGCGTGCGCCTGATTTCAAAACTTTTTTTTATCAACGACCTTCCGAGCCAGCACAACAGAGAAACAAAAATCAAAAAATAAAGTAAAAAATATTTATTTAATTCCAATTTTTCATCGGTAAAAGGCAGATAAAATATGGGAATTAAAAAAACAGTCAAATACAGGCCGAATTTGGTAATGCCATTGAGTAATCTAGCGGTAAATGTATCCATGCTAGTTGATTAAATTAAATTTTAAGGATTGGGAACTTCATCGGAAACCGACGCTGACTCTGTCGGAGCTAATTCAACTGGCGCAACCGGTGCCGGTGTTTCAACGGTTGTTGACGCGGATGCTGTGTCGGGAACGATTGGAGTAATTGGCGCAGATTCAACAACCGGCACCACCGGCGTCTCAATCGGAGCAACAGACGCGGCTGGAGCGGATTTCGTCTCTAATGCAGGCGCGTCTTCCACTCCCACAATCCAATAATCAAATGTCAAATCCACTTCCGCCACTTTGCTCAAAGACACTTCAAATTTACCGTCTTCTTGTTTTGAAATCCACCAAAATGACTGCGGGTTGGAACGGAAAGTAATGAAAATTTTAACTTTTGAAGTAATCAATTCATTCTCCACCGTTATACTGGAATTATTTTGGCTAATGGTGGCTTCGCCCACGCTGGCTTTTTTCAAATTAGTTTCTTTTTCCACCACGAATTTTTTGGCTTGCACTTTATCGGCTTTGATTTCTTTAGCCATCAAGAACCCTTTTTCATCAATATACCACAACCCGTTCGCGCCGCTGATTGATTTAACATTTAAGATATTTTTTCCGCCAACATCCCAATCCTCTCCACCGGACAAAGTACCATCGCCGTTTTCACCAACAGTCATATTCACCATAATAGTGATTTTGCCATCGCCGTTAGCCAATGGTTCCAATGCCATACCAACCAACCCGGCCGATTTACCGGAAGATGAATCATACTTCATAGCATAGCCTGGCTTGGAAGCGGAAACCAAGTAATCGCCAACAGCAATCGGACCATTTTCATCCGTAACTTTGGTTTTAACTAAACCGGCCAAGGCCAAAGGAGCGCGGCCTTCACCCGAGGCGCCCATCAAAAACGCTCCGGTATCGGAAATTACGCCAGCAATCTCTTTGGAATAAGCGGAAGATGATTTTTTATATTGATTGGGATGGGCTAAATCCACTACTAGCACATCACCCGGCTCGCCGGTTTCGCCAGTAGTTAAATTAACGTACTCGGCCATATCAGCGATGCTGTAAGTGGTACTGTTAGCAATAAAACTATTTTTCGCATAGACATTGCCGCCAGCCGAAATTATAACTTTGTTAGTGCCATTATTTTGAAACACAGCCAAAGCTTTAGCAGGTGCGGCAGTATCAGGCACTCCGGGTGTAGTGCCCGAAGTCATGGCTCCTCCTTCTCCTCCTACATAAGTATTAAAAACAAAACCTGTAGAACCAACGCTGTCATATACTAGTGAATTAAAAGTCGTGGATGCATAGTTTTGCCCCGGTGGGCCGCCCACAGAAGTGATTATACTAAAGTTAGCGGACAATTGGCCTGAATTAGGGTCATACATTTGGAAAGTAGTGCCGGATGTTCTCACATTCCCATTAGAATCAACATTAAACATTCCGGAGTTGTAAGCAGTGCCCTGGCCCAAAGTCAAAGAACTGCCATTTAAAATAGAAGTGCTGGCAGTGCTGGTAAGAGCGTAAAGATTGCCGGTGGAAGTAACATTACCAAAGGTTTTGAGGGAGCCGGTTGCAGAGACATTGCCGGAGGTATCTATCTTGAATAATCCATCATTATATCCAGTCTGAATGCCAAAAGCAGGTGTGCCGGAGGCATTAAAATATGCTTTTTCTGTTCCTGCGTTTCTGATAGAAACCAATTTTGCGCCAGCATTTACAAAGGCAGTTCCCGCGTCCAAAGCCACACCGACGGATGTGCCCCCGTCAGCCGCCCATCCCTTTACTATCATTAACGTATTATTCGATTGGACTATACCGGTGTTAGTATTTAATGATGTGACTGCTGTAAAAGCTCCAGCGCTATCTGCAGAAAACACCATCGCTTCCGAATTTGCATTTTTTTGTACTAAAAATTTTAAATTTCCGACTGTAGTCGCCGCACTTGAAGGAGCATTCCTTATTTTAAACTGCCAGGTGTCTTCCGAGCCATCGGTATCCCAAGCAGAAGATTGGATATTAATATCGGGGGAATTGTAAGTTGTAACTCCAGCGCTGGAAGTTCCCAATTTAGCAAGTTGTATAGTCCCTGACGCGTTCACATTCCCATTAGAATTAACATTAAACATTCCGGAATTGTAATTTGTGCCCTGGCCCAAAGTCAAAGAACTGCCATTAAACACGGTAGAACTCGTCCCATTGGTTAATGCTAAATAATTTCCTTTAAAAGTGCTGGAATTCGCTCCATTACCTACATTGATTGAAGAAGAAGCATAAACATCACGGAAAGCATTGTTGAGAGCGCCAATGTCTAAAGAATTGCCAGTGCCGGTGCCGGTTAAAAGATTGCCACCAAGATAAACAGTGCCGGAAGCGTTTAAAACACCGGAAACATTGACATTGGAACCAAAACTGGAAGAAGCACTGGAAATCAATCCGCCAGAAGCATAAATTATTCCGGTGGAAGTTACATTGCCATAAGTCAACATGGAACCGGTGGTTTGCAAAGTCCCGGAAGCAAAGGTCCGCGAAAGCTAAAATATTTGGTGATAAAGTTGAAAGAGATGTGCCGCCAGCGCCGGTGTAAATAGTAGATGAAGTAAATAAATTATTCCATCCTAATCCATTTCTGCCTAAATCAAACAAACCGGTATGGCTCGGGCTGATATGTCCGCCGGCAATTACCGCTCCGGTTGTTCCATTTCCAACAACTAAAGAATACGCGGTTCCGGCGGCAGTGGAAGTCGCTACATAAGTATTGTTTCCATTCACAAACAAATTATCCGTGCCGGCGGCAGTGCCAACCAAGAGAGTGGAGGAGGCACGAACAGTTGTATTGATAGTGCCATTCAAGCTGATAGTATCGCCAACCGCATCGCCAAAAGTGCTGTTACCATAAAAAGTAACCGCACCAGTAGCCAACAAGGTAGAAGAAGCTCTAATGCTTCCATCAAACCAAGCCGTGCCATTAACGCCTAATTGATCTTCTATATAGGCATCATTGCCGGTAAAAATAAAACCGGCATCGGCAATTGATTCAGAAGCCGCTCCCACCAGTAAATCTTTATATAATGTAGAGGTATTGGTCACTTGCCAAGTACCGGAAGCAGAAACATTGCCGGAGGAATCAATATAAAATTTGCCCAAATTATAGCCGCTGGCCTGACCTAGAGTTAAAGAATTATTCAATAAAGTGGAAGTGGTGGAACCGTCCGCCACCAGCAGACCGCCCTGAAAATTTCCATAACGCCATTGAGTGGAAGACGAACCGACATCATATAAATTATCAGATGACGGATTAAGATGTCCACTCATGGTAATACCACCGGAAGAAGTGATGGTGCCGGAAGCCGAGACATTGCCGGAAAGGTCAACATAGAATTTCCCCAGAGCATTGGAAGAATCAGCCGCAATATAAAAACTATTTTTTGCCAATGAAGATGTGGTGGAACCATCAGAAACATTCAAAGTTGAAAGACGACCATTGATGGTAATGGTGTCGCCAGCTGTGTCGCCTAGTGTCGTGTTACCGTTGACAGTCAAATTGCTGCTCAATGTCGCGGCGCCGGACAAAGTTGTCGCGCCAGTGATAGCCGCGGCGCCATTAACGGTCAAACTACCATTAGCAGATGTAGCGCCAATGGTCAAGCCGCTCGCCACCGTGGCATTCTGCCCGACAGTTAAATCCTTGCCCACGGAAAATTGTTCAGACACACCGCCATAGTTTCCGGAAACGCTGGTGCGGGTTTCATAATTTCCGCTTGAAGAATTATAAACAACCAACGGAGTGGAAGCGCCGGAATAATTATTAACAACTGTTTGTTTAAATCCTTTTACATCCGCTCCGGTAAAATCAACGGTGCCAATTATTTTTATACCTTTCAATGTCGCGATGCCCGTGGCGGCGTCTATCTTTACATCATTACCAACAGAAATATCTCCATTGGATTTTATAGTTTCAAAAACGGAATTGCCGGATGCCGACGAGGCCTTGGCAACAGTAGCAACCAACGGTTGAACACTTTTTTGATTCGCTTTGTTGGAATAAATTATTATTTCTTTTGGCGCGATCGGCGCGGATTGTTTTTTATTTTCTTCCGGCTGTACTGTAATCAAAGCCGACGCTGATGTCGCCGCGTCTTCTTTCACTTCTGATTTTTGAATATCTTTTTTTACTGCCTGCTTGGGCACGGCGATTTTCACAACATTTTTCTTGGGTAAAACATTTATCACCGTCTCCGCAACTTTATCAGTCCCCTGTTTCACCTTACCCAATGTCGCGTCATATCCTTTAGAAACTTGATTGCCCAAACCACCAACGGTCTGACCGAAATTCTTAATACCACCCAAAAAAGCGCTACTAGCCTGTGAAGTATTTTTAACAACCGATCCGGCTGCTTCTCCCAGTCCATTACCAATTTTCTGCCAAACATTCAACGCGCTGTTGCCAATTTTACCTGACGCGTCACTAAAAGTTTTTTCGCCTTCGGAAAAATATGAACCGACTTGCGAGACACTGTCGCGAATATCATCAAAAACTCCGGCTTTTACCGGTAAAGAAAACAAGGAAATGGTAAATAGAACTAATCCAAAAAAAACCAGTCCTTTAACGATTGGATGTCTGTTAATTTTTTTTGAGCTCATACTCTCTCTCTTTAAAA
>JACROI010000045.1 GCA_016214465.1 Candidatus Magasanikiibacteriota bacterium | reverse complement strand
TGTTTGGGGTTTTAATTTTAAAGAAATCGTGGCCTGGCCGCCGGTCAAAAACACGACAAACACCACCAATAATATCGTAGCGATTAAAAATGTAGTAGCAATTATTTTGTAAAATCGCGGCGACTGGCTAAAACCGTCTTCCGGCGCCGACACTTCCTCGGCGCTGTCTACGCGAATTGGAAAAACATCTTCCAAAACAGCGGCTTCTTTATTTTTTCGCGCGCGAGGCAACGCGGATTTTTTGCGTGGTGGCATAAATATTATTTTAAAAAATTATTTTATATTACAACTGGATTCCGCTTCCACGGGAATGACAAATGAATCATTCGGCAACGCGGAAAACTTCATCCACCGAAGTCATCTTGTCCAAGGCCTTGAGCAGGCCGTCCTGCGCCATAGTAATCATGCCATTTTTCACCGCGATTTCTTGCATCACATACTCGGACACCTCGCTTTTCAAAATCAACTGCTCAATTTCTTTGTTCATCACCATTATTTCATAAATTCCGATGCGGCCTTTATAGCCCAAGCCCTGACACGCCTCACAGCCAACACTGGCGAAAAATTTCAAATTATTCAAATCAATTTTCACTGTCTGATTTTGAATAGTGCCCAATGTTTCTTTAACTTTTTTTGCCACAGCTTCATCCAATTTTGTTTCTTTTTTGCACTTCTCGCACAACTTGCGCACCAGCCGTTGGCCAATCACCGCGTTTAAAGCAGGCGCTAAAAGAAATGACTTCACGCCCATTGATAAAAAGCGCGGAATCGCGCCGGCGGCGCTGTTGGTATGAATCGTGGACAACATTAAATGGCCTGTCAAAGCGGCCTGAATCGCCACCTCAGCCGTTTCCAGATCGCGAATTTCACCAACCATCACCACATCCGGGTCTTGGCGCAAAATTGATTTTAATCCCTTGACAAAAGTGTAATCATGGCTCGGGTCAATCTGGCTCTGATTGATTCCCTCCAATTTATACTCCACAGGGTCTTCCAAAGTAATGATTTTCACGCCAGGCTCGTTTAATTTTTGCAAAACAGCGTAAAGAGTGGTAGTTTTGCCTGAACCAGTCGGACCGGTGGTCATAATCATGCCGTTCGGCCTCTCCACTTGTCGTTGCAATTCTTCCAAGGACTGCCCGCGCACGCCTAAATTCTCAAACTGCACCACAGCCATTGGTTTTAAAATACGCAACACCGCACTCTCGCCATAAACAGTTGGAATCGTGGACACGCGCACATCAATTTTTTGCCCTTTGATGGCAATGGTGAACCGTCCATCTTGCGGTTTATCAATAATATTAATTTTCAAACCTGAAATCAATTTCAAACGGGAAATTACGCGCACCCACAAATCATTGGGCAAATCAGCCACCGGATGCAAAATCCCATCCAAACGAAACCGCGCCACGATTTTTGTTTCCTCAGCTTCAATGTGGATATCAGAAGCATCAAACTTCAAAGCCGCGGCAATCAGCACGGAAAACACATCAGTTACCGAAGCGCCTTTCACTTGTTTGTCCAAAGCTATGAATGAATCCACTGCCGCGCCAAATCGTTCAATATCCGTTTCGCTGATCATCACATCGCGCGTGCGCGTTTTGATTACCGGCAGTGTTTCATAAAACTTCATTCCTTCTTGCCAACTGTGTTCGGAAATTAAATATATCGCGGAACCGGCATGATTACGCTCTTCCAACTCGTGTTGTAAATCCAATATCTTTTGATTGGTTGGATCAATTGCTCCCAAACGCAATTCCGTGCCATTGTAAAAAAAACAAATTACTTTTAATTCATCCGCCTTGGCGCGCGGCAAAAGATTCAAGGCCTCGGCTGTAATTGGAAAACGAAAAAGATTAATATATGGCACACCAAAACCAGCGGCCGCGGCTTCGGCTTCTTTTTCTTTTTGATCAATTTGGATCTGTTTCATCTTAACACCAAATTGCTCTTCTTGTTCGTCTGATGTGATTTTCAACGGCATACTTTTAAAAATTTTGCCCATCTCATCAACTTGCTCACAGCCGTGCCCGCGTGCATTCTTCTAAAAAGCAAAACCCAAGCCGCCACCTGATACGCGCCCATGACTGAAGCAATGAATAAAACAACCAAAACAAACAAGAGCAGGCCAAGAACGATAGCCACAGTGGCCAATGGCGAAAATTGAATAAACAGAGAAAATAAAAAGACAATCAGAACCGGAATGCCGATTATGGCCGCGACGACAATGGACACTAACCCTGCTAATAAATTTATGAAAAAAATTATTATAGCCATTTCCAAATTCACCAGCCAATGCCCGATAAAAAGGAGCCAACTTTCTTTTATTGCTTGACCAATGGTATAGTCCTCCAAAATCACAAAAGCGGACGAGTACACCAATAAAAATGAACAGATCAAAATCGCTAAAATGCTAAATAAAAAAATCAAGGGATACATTGCAATCATTCCGACTCCGGCTGTCCCATTCATTACCAACCACAATGGCGCCACGCTCAAAGAACCGAAAATCATAATCAAAATCTTGAAAAATACCACCAAACCCAAAACCGGCGCGAATTTTTTCTTCATCGCGAGCCAGACCTTGGCTAAATCCATTTTCTTGTCTTTTCTAAATTTATCAGTGGTAAAAATCAAAGTGCTGAAAGAATTAATAATGGTAAAAATTAAAAGCACGGCCAAACCTAAAAGCAAGATTCCCAAAGCCAACACCCAAAATCCCATGGAATAATCAAAATTACCAAAAGAAAAAACCCAGGACATTTGTAGTGATTGCGTGCTAAATAACGCGTCAAAATGCCTCGCCAAAACCTCCAAAGCCCCGCCAGTACCCAAAAAAGCCGCGAACAAACCAAAAATTAAAACTATTTTATGATGCCGCGTGACTGCCAAGGCCTCACGCAACACCTCGCGATACAGTGGTTGATGTTTCATATTCCTCCCATGCTGTCATTCCCGTGAAAACGGGAATCCAGTATTTAAAAGTTATACTCACATTATATCAGAAAAAAGAAAAGTGGTAAATAAAAATGACACCACACGGAGTGCGGTGTCGGGTTGGATTGATGTTTCCTATTTAATAGATATCGCTACTATGCTGGACTGGGTTGTCAAGACAGTTATCAACACCTTTTCATGAACAAGATTTCGACCTTTTTTGGTTCATGAGTCAGGGCGATATTTGATTGTTTCTTAACATATCAGACATCGGCCTGAACCACGAACATTTGCGTAATCTCAATTAGAATCGGGATTTTTTTGTTTAGTTTGACTTTTTTAATCTTTTCTTTAACCATGATACACTATTTCCGGCGTTTTGTAATTCAAGGACTGGTGTCTTCGTTTTTGGTTGTAGAATGGAAAATAGTTTTGCAGTCCTTCGTACGTTTCTTGCATGGTGCAATAATGTTTTAGATAAATATCTTCATACTTCACTGTCCGCCACAATCTTTCCACGAAAATGTTGTCTAAACATCTGCCTCGGCCATCCATGCTGATTTGAATTTTGTTTGCTTCCAATATGCCGGCATATTCATTTGATGTAAACTGCGAACCTTGATCAGAGTTGTGGATTTCCGGAACAGCGCGCGCGAGCGCGCTTTTCAAAGCGCGGGCACAGAAGGCGGTTTCAATTTCCAATGGAATGTAGGTAATGTCCGTGCTCCACACCTGATTGGAACGGATGATAGGCACATTCCGCAGCAAATATGGATAAATCTTGTGTCCCGGAGCAGGAACAGTGGTCCGGTGTTTTGGGTGGATTGCTTCTATGCCAAAGATTCGCATCAGGCGCTGGGTCTGCTCGCGGCCGATCAGTATTTGGCATTCGTCGCCCAACGCGAACCGCAGTATAATAGTCTGACAAATCTAGATACGAAATTTACACAAATGAGATGGAAGGATATGATTGAATCATATGACCAAAACACCGCGCACCTTCAGTCCGCAAGAAAAGTCCCAAGTGGCGTTAGCTGCCATCAGGGGAGAAAAAGTTATGTCTCAAATCAGTTCAGATTTCCAAGTGCATCCGACTCAAATCGGATTGTGGAAAAAACATGCGTTGGCAAACTTTCCGGATTTATTCAAGGACAATCGTAAAAAAGAAAAACAACAAGAATTTGAATATCAAAAACAACTGGACAATTTATACAAAATCATAGGACAGCGGGACGCCGAGCTGGACTGGCTTAAAAAAAAATTATCAACTTTCCACCCCTGCGGAACAAAAGAGACTGGTTGAAAAAGATCATGACAGGATATCTTTGGCCAGACAATGCGAGCTGTTGGGAGTGGCTCGTTCCAGCCTCTATTATCAGCCGTTTGGCGTAAGTGAAACAGACAAAAGAATAATGGACTTAATCGATGAAATTTACACAGCTTATCCTTTCTATGGAAACAGGAGAATTAGAGCTGAATTGAATCTGACGCATCAAATCATTATTGGCCGCGGCCATGTGAGAACATTGATGGATAAGCTCGGTCTTCAAGCGATTTATCCTCAACCAACAAATTCAAGCCAGCCAAACAAAGAACACCATATTTATCCATATTTGTTAAGAAACACGGAAATTAAGAGACCAAACCAAGTTTGGAGCACTGACATAACTTATGTAAGATTGGAACGAGGCTTCGCTTATCTTATTGCCATTATTGACTGGTATTCTCGCTATGTGATTAACTGGAAACTGTCAAACAATCTGGAAATTGATTTTTGTCTGGAATGCCTTGATGATGCTATGACCCAAAACAAAAACAGACCCGAAATATTCAATTCGGATCAAGGAAGCAATTTCACCAGCCATCGGTTTACCAAAATTTTAAAAGCCAATGACATTCAGGTGAGCATGGACGGCCGCGGCCGCTGTTTGGACAATATTTTTGTGGAAAGATTATGGCGGACAGTGAAACAAGAAAACATTTATTTAAATTCGTATCAAAATATCTTGGAAACCAGAACGGGCTTAAATGAATATTTTCTTTTCTACAACAACCGGCACCGGCATCAATCTTTGAATTACCAGACTCCGAGTGACATTTATTTTCAATAATCAAAACTTTACTAACTTATCAACAACCTATTTATTTAAAAACTTCCTCTCTCTCATTTTATCGATTTATGTGTCTTGACAACCCCGACCACTATAGTGCGAGGAGTAGAACATGGAGAGAATGTTGCATTTGGCGTCGTGGTTGTCAGGCGGGTTGGTGCCACGGAATGGAAGGGGGACGAGGATACAAACAGATGTTTTTTTCTGTTTATACCTATATTTGAAGCTCGTCCCCGGTTTTGAAAGGAAAGCACAATTTTACTTGGCTGGAGTGTTGTTGACTGGCTTCCTCTTGAGCCAGTCAGGCGTTTTGGGCTTGGGAAGGATGAAGCTGAGAAGTCCCAGCAGAGTGCCGCCCGTAAGCGCCCCGATGAGGTACTTCTCCTTGTGTTCGGGCGGAACCGTGATCTTGTTAAAAATCATGGCCAGCCCCACTCCCAGCACCGCCACCATGAAAAGTAGAACGATGTACCAGAGCATGTTGCCTCCTATCCTGCTTTCATGAGCAGGAGTTGTTGCGAGTTGCCGTTGACATCCGTGCCTGTCAGAGTTATTTCTACCCAGACCAAGCCGTGCATCCAGTCGCTATAATCTCTCAAATTCAGCAAATCAGTACGCGGTGGTTGCTCATTAAAAACAACCAATTTGCCTTTTGCCGGAACTTGGAGATACAGATTGGGTTTGGAGAAAACTGTTGGCGCGCGTTGCTTTACCATTTCAATCGGTTCATCCTTGCGTCCGCGCTTCCAGATAGTAAGCGTCATCTGGTCAAATGTCACATTGACGCCATTGATCTCGCGCAAAACCCACGAATTATAAGAGCCCGCCCATCCTTGAATCCTGCGCTGTTCTAGAATCACTCGCGCATGCATTGACTTTGACGAAGGAGCATGCGCGACATTTATGGCTTGTGGCTGAACAGATGGCTGGTTGAAGCTGTTAATCTCTCTAGAGATATTACTCTTCCAAGAAGCTATGTCGTAAAGAAGACGCGCTTCGTGGTCAAGTTCATACGCAGCCAAACTATCCATGTCTTTCTTCAATTCTGCCCTGTGACGGCGCAGATTATTTCTTTGCTCTTCTGCGCAGTTTTGAATACCTTTGGCTTGCCGTGCCTGCGCCTCTCGAAGAATTTTCACTTCAACACGCAGACCAGCTACTTCTTGAGCGGAACTGCTCGCCACTTGCTGCTCTAGGTCGGCCTGCTTCTTCTTCGTGGCTTCCAGCGCGGCTTTGAAGTCAACCGCGCTTTGGCGCTGTTCTTCTATCTTCTTCTGCTCTTCTTTGTGTTGGCGGGTGTCGCACAAGAGCATAATCTGAATGCCCTTATCGGCTCGTTCACGCACCTTGCCGTCTGCGCAACGACCCTCCCAAGCGAAGAGATGCGGGTTGCCTTCAGCATCAAGACAGTAGAATATCATGGAATCACCGGTAGTTTGATCTACCCAAGGTATTCTATTGATATTCTCTGTATCAAGAAGAAATTCCCGATTGAACTCCCCATACTCATTAAGATGGGGACGAAAGTTTTTCTTGATCTGATCCTGAAAGATTAAAGCCGTCGCGCTTTTCTTGGTCAGTGGTTCTATAGTATTGCCTTCGGCAGTGATGCCAAAAGGATTTGGATGCTCGGAAAGCACTCCAGTTATGGGATCCTTATACGCGCCTCTGAACGGCGTGCCGTCGGCTGCAAACTGCTGATCCTTTGTCAGCCACCACATTCCCAAGAAATACACGACTATCACTAACACGATACCAATGAAGCCGATGTATTTCTTTTTTGGGTCAATCAGTAATGCTTTCAGCATGGCATCCCAGCCGAAGATGAATTTCATCGACAACAGTGTGATGGCCAGTGTCAGAAGAGTATTAATGGCTTGCGCCAAATAGTGATTGACACCGATCTGATATACATCGCCGAACAGTTGTTTGGCACCACTCATCGTCAAAGGAAAAACGAAGATGGCCAAGTACTGCACGCACACCAAGAAAATAATGATTAGCGCAATCCTCCAGAACAGCTTTTTGCCGATAACGGCTACGCTTTGGACCGAGATCATGACGATACCTCCATCAAGTTAGTTGTAAAAGAACGAGGGAAACATTCCCCTTATATATCCACAAAATAATTTATGGAGATAAAAGGGAAGAGGAATGACATTTGATTTAAGTTACAACGCCACTCCTCTGCAGGTTAGAGTTGTCAACTTCCTGCTTTCAAGGCGAGAAGCAGGCGTTTGGTGTTTGGAGAAAGGGTTCGGCGTTTCTCCAAATCTGCGATGAAAGAATCTAGCCGCCTGATTTCTTTCATACAGATACCAAGTAATAGGTCAATGAGCGAATTAATGTCAGAGATATCCAGATACCGACCGTTGGTTTCTTTAGCCAGCCAACGGAAATAGTTTGGTATCTCTTCATAACCGAGATTAGCCACATCTTCTGAACAACAGAAGACGCTATAGAAAGTGAAACCGTGCCGATGTAATTCTCTCACTTCTTGGCGATAGTCATATTGGTATGGACAGTTCGTCACACTGTCTATCACTCCATGCGGCGGCATATCACCTATGACAATGGCCACGCGCTTGGCGCCGAAAAAAATGGGATGACTGCTTATGGTTTGATTCAGGTGATGAAAGGCATCCTCAACAGCGCAAAGACCATCTCCTCCGCCACCCTTCCACATCCTCATGTTAAGGATAGTTGCGGCATCGGTAGTGAAAGCTTGGTGCTGGAATGGAAGCCCATTCATGATCCATTCTTCTTTGCCGTGATTCTTATAGCCGTAGACCGCAAATTCCGCACTGATGCCTTCTTGCGTGATTCGTTCTACAATTTGATTAATAGAACACCTCACGCGGTCAAAGTAAGAGTACATGCTTCCGGTGGTGTCGCAGAAAAATACCACTTGCAGAGCCGCGTGTTTACCCGACGCCACTCCCTTGCTGGAGAGTGCTTGAATGCGCTGGGTAATACTCAACGGCGTTGAAACCGCTTCCTGACGCGGCAATCCAGACACAGGTTGAATGGCCTTTATCAGCCAATCTGGTTTTTTTGTTGTATCCACGGGCTACCTCCTTAGCTCTTGAGTTTCTCATAGGCATCGTTGATCTGACGTGCCTGCTCTGTGAACCAAGCACGAAGCTTTTCCTGCACTTCTGGTTCGTCCGAAAGCTGTTTGACGCGCGCCTCAATCTTATCCGGATGATAAGCTGCTATCTTTTTGTGGTAGGCGTCCCTGATCTCCTCTTTGGTGGCGGTCTTGTCCACATCAAGGATTGACAATGGATCAGCGCCAGTAGTTGAGCTTGGAGGAACATTTGCGTCCATATCCTGATTAAGAAGGACAATCAGGTACTGCTTCGCCTGTTTCAACTCCTGCTCAATGGTGCGAATCTCATCTGGCCGTGTAAAAGAAAGATCAGCCAAAACGAGTTCACTCAATCTATTGCGGAGCGCCTGCAGGGCACGCACACAATCTTCGTCTTGGCAGGCAGTCAATGCCGTTTTGAGAAGTTCGCGCGCCTCTGCAAACAAGCTCGTGAGAGCAAAGATCCTTTCTTTGTTCTGATTGACTTGCTGCAGAAGATTGACAATTTTCTCAATCTGCCCGGCCTCAACAGTTGGACCTACTCCGTAGGACAAAGAGAGGCGCAAATGATTGATTTCATCGCACAGATTGCGCCAAGCTCGCTCGGCAAAATCATTTTTGCCTTGCGAGAGTTTTCCAGCGATTTCTTGAGCAGCCGCCTCTAAGTGTCTGATTAGTTCGCCGGCCTGCCTCCGATATTCAATAGCAGTGAACTGCGGCATGTCCACCAATTTCTTGAGAAATGCCAACGATTCGGTCGGATCCTTGCCAGTGAAATCCTTGATAACTGGCACAATCTCCTGCCATAGCCCCTCTGTCTCCTTGGTTGCGTGATCAATATCTTCCGGTCTGATATATGGAGCTCTGGTGATGATCCACGAGAGCGCCATACCGCCAACGACAACTCCAATGATAATAAGAATAATCATGATTCCACCTCTTTGATTTTCAATGTGCTAAGTTGAATCCGCCTTGATTCAACCTTTCTTCTGTTTCCAATTTTATTGGATTCAGGAGAAAGGTGAGGAGATGTTACATCTCCTCATTAGTTATGGCCCGATGTACTACGGCCGGTAGCGTCCGAACCTCGTCAAGCCATCCATGATGCCGTCAGCGTAAGCGCGTTCTTCTCTGTATTGAATCTTGTTTTTTTCCAACATCGCGGAGATGGTCTCGAACGCATCGGGTTCACGATGGCGGAGAAGTGGAGGTGGCGGATCGGGAAGCGACCGATGAATCTCCAGCATGCTACGAGACACGCGATCCACATCCGGATATGGATCTGGTGGCGTGAGGTCAGGTAGCTTCATAAATGGCGCCGGTTCCAAGGGGGATATACTCACCGATCTAAAAGGACCTGGGAAATCCAACCAAGCAAACGGCTTGAATTGCGGCATCATTATTCACCTCCTTAATTTATTGTAAGGTACTATATTCCAAACCTAGACACCCTGCCTAGATTCAGAACACTGCTATTATTTCAAAAAACCAAAAGAAAAATACTGAAAAAATAGAGAAAAACAAAAATAAACCCCAAAAATTGGGCTTATTTTAGCTAAAATTTAATTTATCAAATTAAATCATTTTTAATACTCCAATTTTTGCACCACGACTGATTTCCAATCGCACGGTAAAATTCATCAACTCACCCTCAACATCAATTTTTATCTTGTCGCCCATTAATTTCATCAAAGGACTGGAAATTTTTCCTTGAAATTCATTGCGATAACTGGAATACGACTTGGCAGGCAGTTCTTTATTGGATACATTTTTGCCCAAATGTTCCAAAAGTTTTTTTACAATCTCAATCGTGGCAATTTGGGTTGGAATTTGGTCCGCGTGCACTGACTTGCCTTTAATATAAATTTTATTGTGAACAGTATCTAATAACAAATCAATTTCTTTTTTATCCAAATTATCCAATTTGACCATTTTATTTACAATGTCATCCTTGGTGTACAAATCCAGTTTTAAAATATCAGCTGAAACCAGTGGAGAATGAATATTATCAGCCAAATATTGTTCTATTTTGATTCCGCCTTCTTCTTCATAACCGTCAAGCCAAGAGGCATAATCCAAAGCCGATGACTCATTAAACTCCGCTTTCAAAGCAACAATTACCTCGTTGACTTTATTTTTCATTTGGTCAGAATTGATTAAAAATATGGCCTGACTTTGTCTCCGACTACCTGCCATCCTGACTGTGACAAAAGAATTGGCTTTATCTTTTTCTTGAAATAAAGAACGAATTCTAGAACATATCTCATCTGTCATTAAAGAAGATAAATTAAAATTATAAAATAAATGCTGTTCCTGCTGCCACAATTCAATCAATCTATCTGCCAATGATGGCAATAAATTTAATTTAAAAATATCTCGGAAACAAAGAAATGTTTGCAATCCATTTATTAATAAGATATTAACATAATTAAACCATAAATTATCCGAATCCGCGGCTAAAGTATAAACTGTTGGTTTAACGGCACTGGAAGAAAAATTAAAATGCTGATTAAATTGTTTCTCAAAATTTATGCCATTATCTTTCATTGACCTAATCTGTTCAACAGCCCAAAGATTTGAAACCCGGGAATGACTAGCCTCTCCGATGTTGATTAATCCATAATCAAAAGACCAAGGCCACCCTTCTTTTTGTTGTGTCAATTCTGATAAACGCGCTCCCCAATATTCACCCTGATCAAGCAAAGACAAGGAGTCAAGTGACAATCCTCGTCCAACTTCTGGATAAATTTCTTTTGGCAATTTAGATAAAAATACAAATGGTTCGGAAGATGGAAATAATGCTCCAAACATAGTATTACCAGATGCGGCTGTATTAATAAAATTATCCAATTTCCAAGCTAGACGAAACACAAAATCAAACTTATTTATTGACTCTTTAAGAGAACGAGAATCTAAATCGCGCCATTTATTGATTTCCGCTTGATTAATTTTGCCATTAAGCAATAATATACCCGCAATCAGAGAAGAGAGAAACGCGCCTCTTTGTCCTATTCCACGCTCAAATGGTATCTCATTTAAAATATGAATTTCAAAACCATTGGACTTAATACCGGCTGTCTTTTCCAAAAATTCACTTAAATGATGTTCGAATTTATTTTTATAATAAGTTTCCGGATCGGCCGACAAAAAAACCTGTTTAGATGGATCAAATTCCAAACAACCGCCGATTTTAATTTTGTTTGATCTAGCGCGAAGTGTTATCCCAACATAAGTGCGAATTGGCAATGATTCGCGCAGCATAATGCCGCCATAGATCACCCCGTAATCGCCAGTCCAAGTAATTTGACGATTGGCTGAAACTACTAAATCGCATTTAGCAAAAAATTCCTGATATACTTCTGGGAAAGCTACTTGCAATGATTTTGAATTCATTGGTATCCGTTCTATCATAAAGATTTTATAAAACAAAACTCGCTATAATTATAGCGAATTTTGTCTAAACAGTCAAAATTAATTTTAAACCGCCACCGCTTTCCTAAACTCCTCTTGCTCCACGGTTTCTTTTTCCAGCAACACTTTAACCAACGCCTCCATTTGCGGACGGCGCTCTGTGAGAATCCGCAACGCCTTGTCATCGGCCTCTTTTAACAGACGGCTGATTTCCAAGTCAATCATTTCGGCGGTTTTTTCGCTGTAATTTTTCTTTTCATGAATTTCCTGCGCCAAAAAAATCAATTCCTCATTATTGCCATAAACACGCGGGCCAAGTTTATCGCTCATTCCAAAACGCATTACCATTGAAGTTACTGACTGTGTTGCTTTTTTCAAATCAGACGACGGCCCGGTGGAAATCTGCTCATTGCCATAAATCATTTTTTCCACCACATACCCGCCCAACATCATAGCCAAATCATCTTTAAATTTCGCCAGTGTCTGATAGCGCACATCTTTGTCAGGCATGCTCAAAGTGTAGCCGCCGGCCAAGCCGCGTCCAATAATTGACACTTTGCGCACCGGGTCGCAATTGGGCAAAAAATTAGCCACAATGGCGTGTCCGGCTTCGTGATAAGCGGTCATTTTTCTTTCTTCTTCGCTCATCACGCGAGATTTTTTCTCCGGCCCGAGCAAAACCTTTTCAATGCTTTCTAAAATTTCCATTTCCTCAACCTGCTTTTTACCGCGCCGCACTGCCAAAATAGCCGCCTCGTTTAACAAATTCGCCAAATCCGCGCCGGAAAACCCAGGCGTACGCTCGGCAATCTTGCGCACGGACACATCTGTGGCCAATGGTTTATTTTTCGCGTGCACTGCCAAAATTTCTTCTCTATCTTTAATATCAGGCAAATCAATTACTACACGACGGTCAAAACGGCCCGGGCGCAATAACGCCGGGTCCAACACATCAGGTCTATTTGTTGCCGCTATCACAATCACACCTGCATTAGGTTCAAATCCGTCCATTTCCACCAAAATTTGATTCAATGTCTGCTCCCGTTCATCGTGCGACCCGCCCAATCCGGCTCCGCGCCGACGGCCGACCGCATCAATTTCATCAATAAAAACAATTGCCGGAGCTTCTTTTTTCGCACGCTTGAACAAATCCCGAACTCGCGAAGCGCCTACGCCAACGAACATTTCCACAAACTCTGAACCTGACATGTGCAAAAACGGCACATTGGCCTCACCGGCCACTGCTTTGGCAATTAGGGTTTTACCTGTGCCAGGCGCGCCCATAAGCAAAACGCCCTTAGGAATTTTCGCCCCCATGTCCGCGAATTTTTTGGGACTGCTTAAAAATTCCACAACTTCTTCCAACTCTTCCTTGGCTTCTTTGGCGCCAGCCACATCTTTGAAAGTTGTTTTGTTTTTATCATCCTTAGGATTTTCCCTCGCGCCCGCCGCGCCAAAACCCATGGTCCGCGAATTAACATTCTGAACTTGCCGCGTCATGAAAAAAATCAAAACAATAAAAAAAATAAAAGGCAGAATGAAAGGCGCCAAATTTCCCAACCAATACGACCAGCCGCTTTTATCTTTCACAACTATTTCCACTTTTTTTATCCTGCTTTCGTCAGCGCCATAATTTTTCAACAGCTCCCCGAGTGATTCATTGGCTTCTTTTTTAACCTCTTCTGTTTTATTATTATTCAACAACACCGACAAAGTATCACCCTGCACCTCAATCTTTTTCACTTCTTCATTTTGCACTTGCGCCACTAATTGTCCAATGCCAACCACTTCCGGTTTCACGCCGGTTTTATTAAACCCGCTAAAAATCAAAGCCAACACAATAAAAATACCAACAAACAAAAGAAAATTTTTGAGTAAGTTTGACATATTTACTTCTTAAATTTCAATCCCAGCCTATGCTCACCCGGCTCTAAAGTGATAATTTCAAATTCTTTTTCGTCACCTTCTTTGCCAAACACAGACAAATCTTTTGGCGCTTCAGCTCCCAAGCTGGACACATGCACCAAGCCGTGAATATCCTCGTCCAATTCCACAAAAAAGCCAAACGGATTCACTTTCAAGACCTTGCCTTTCACAGTGTCTCCGACTTTATACTTCTCCGCGACTTTTTTCCAAGGATCATCCAACAATCGTTTGCGAGACAAGAAAATTTTAGAACCGTCAATCTGAATAATCTGCGCTTTCACAGTGTCCCCGACTTTCAAAACATCGCGTGGGTGATCCAACCTCTGCCAAGCAATTTCTGAAATATGTATCAAGCCCTCCACCTCGCCGAATTTCACAAACGCGCCAAAATCCGTAAGAGCGGAAATCACTCCATCCACCAAATCCCCGACTTTGTAAGCGCTCAGCATACTTTTCTTTTCTTCTTCCCACACGGCTTTTTCCGAAAAAATCAATTTATTGGTTTTTTCATCCACATCAATTGCTTTTACTTTCAATGGTTGACCGATAAAACTGCGCAATTTTTCCAAAATGCGCGCCCGGTCTCCGCCCGGCACTCGAGGATAATGTTCAGGAGACAATTGGGACACTGGCATAAATCCGGCCAATGTTCCATACATCAAAAGCAAACCGCCCTGATTGGCGTCTTTAACTTTTACATCCACGATAGTGCCATCTTTAAGCAAAGCTAAAACATTGTCCCAGGCCTTGCGATGACCGGCAGCTCGGAAAGACAATTCCAATTCGCCGTTTTCATTGTCCAAATCCACCACAGTCGCTTCTATTTCATCGCCATGTTTGAGGCCGGAATAGGCCGCGGATTCATACAATTCAGCTCCGCGCACCACGCCAATGGCCAATCCATTCAAATCCAAACGAATCAAAGAACGGCCGGCAGTTATCACTTTGCCTTTCACTATGTCCCCGACTTTGGGGATATTGGTGTATTGCGGGTCATCCACCAATTGTTTAAAATCCTTGTTTTTCTTTTCCTCCATTTCCTTATCCAGAGCGTCTTTTAAAGTAGCCATGAGATTAAAAAAAGAAGAGTTTTAACTCTTTCTTTTATGAAAGAATTACCCCGCTATGGGGCCCCGTTTAAGGGGTTAATTAATGATTTAAGTATATATTAAAGGGTAGAGGAAGTCAAGAACGACCCATCTCTTCAATTTTTTTCTAAAAATCTCTTTAAAATTTTTGCTGAAATTATTTACAAAATCTGTAAGCGTTAATAAATCAAATATGCGAACTAAAAATGATTTATTGAATTTAAACACAAGCGCCATTTCCGTTTTATAATTCTTACAAAAATCAAAACCCTGAAAAATCTCAATTTTCAAAAACAGAATGTCTTGGTTTTGCGGCTGGAAACAAGAGTAAATTTTTTTGACAAAATTTTATTAAAAAGTTATGATTATTTAGGCCTTTTACTAGAGCAAAGGACCTAAAAAGCGGCGAATAACTATACGATGAATCGGTTATACTAAAGTCATAAACGCGATTGTCCAACGACTAAATATCGTTAGCGATAACGCGCTATCTAAAAACACAAACATTTAGATAGGGACTCTGGCCCCTAGTCGGTTCAAAAGAGTGATAGCCAATTCGCCGCTTTTTGGTTTTGAGGCGAAATGTGATATAATAGACTGATATTCAAACAGGCCTTATGCCACATGTAAAAAAAGAGGTGGAAAAGCGCAAACCGCGCCACAAAGAATCAATCGGCCTTAATCCTGAAATTAAACGCGGACTCATGGTAATTGCGCTTTTTTTAATTGCCGGAATTTTGATTTTAAGTTATTTAGGAATTGGCGGGCAAGCTGGCTCAATGATTGATTATCTGTTGGGAGTGGCTTTTGGCGAAAGTCGATTTTTGGCGCCGATTCTACTTGTGCTTATTGGTATTTTAATTGAATTGGAACAGAATTATCCGCATGATGTCCGGCATTTTCTGGGATTTTTTCTTTTGCTTTTTGGAGTCAATGGAATAATTCATCTGATCCGTTTTCACGAACCGACTGTTGGCGCTTGGAAAATTGCCCTGACCGGCCAGGCTGGTGGATTGATGGGCTTTGGCGCCGGCTATCCTTTGTCATACTTATTTGGCTTTTGGACGGCATTGATAATTTTGGGAGCGCTGATTTTAGCATCACTGCTTTTACTTTTCAATACTTCGCTCGCGCGCATCATCAACGCGCAAAAAATTGTTTTACTGCAGCTTGGAACTTTTGGAAAAATTATCATCGGCGTGATTTCTTTGTTCATTAAAAAAACTCCCAAGGTGGTTGACTACAGCGCCGAGGAATCAACTGCACCGGCTTTTGATTTTCAAACTCGTGCATTGAAAAAAGAAGAGGAAAACACGACTTTGACCGCGGTCGCGCCCAACATAGGCGATGATGCAACGACGGCTCTTGAAAACACTGTTCCAGCCATCAAATACACTCGCGGATTGCCGCCACTTGATCTGCTATCTTCAATGCGATCCAAACCCACATCTGGCGATATCAAAGCTAATCTTTTTACAATTCAAAAAACATTGGAAAATTTCGGCATTGTGGTAGAAATGGGCGCGGTGCAAGTCGGGCCCACTGTAACTCAATATACTTTAAAACCGGCTGATGGGGTAAAACTGTCGCGTTTGACAGCTTTGCAAAATGATTTGGCTATGGCTTTGGCTAGCCACCCAATTCGCATTGAGGCGCCAATCCCCGGCAAATCGCTTGTAGGAATTGAAGTGCCAAATCAAAAAGTGGCTTTGATTTCTTTGCGCGAACTTTTAGAAACTCCGGAGGCGCGCGAACAGCGCGGCAATTTAATTATTCCGATAGGTAAGGATGTTTCCGGCAAACCATGGTTTGCCGACCTAACCAACTTGCCTCATCTATTAATTGCCGGCGCCACTAACAGCGGAAAAACCGTAAGTATAAATTCATTATTATTAAGTTTGCTTCTGCGACACACACCTGAAACACTACGTTTCATTTTGGTTGATCCAAAAAGAGTGGAACTGCCAAATTACAACGGCATCCCACATTTATTAACACCGGTGATCACTGATGTGCAAAAAGTTGTCAATGCGCTGCGTTGGACTATTGGCGAAATGGAGCGGCGTCTTGAATTATTATCCAAAGCCGGTCGGCGCGATATCAGTTCATACAATAAAATAATGGATCAAAAATTGCCATATTTGGTTTTTGTTATTGATGAAATGGCCGACTTAATGACCGGAGCTGGGGCTGAAGTGGAAGCTGGAATTATCCGGCTGGCACAGATGGCGCGCGCTGTGGGAATCCACTTGGTTTTAGCAACACAAAGACCGTCAGTTGATATAATCACCGGACTTATTAAAGCAAACATGCCTGCTCGTTTAGCCTTTTCAGTAACGTCTCTCATGGATTCGCGAACTATTTTGGATATGAGCGGCGCAGAGAAACTTTTGGGTCGTGGCGATTGCCTATGGAAACCGCCTGAATTATCAAAACCACGCCGCTTGCAAAGCGCGTTTGTTGGCGAAGAAGAGACCAAAAAAGTGGTGGAATTTCTAAAAGGCGACGAGTTGCCGCAATATAATGATGAAATCACCGCCAAACAACAAAAAACTTTTGAATTTAATAGCGCGAATGTTCCTTCTGAAGACGACGACCCGCTTTTGGACGAGGCCAAAGAAGTATTAATTCAGGCGGGCAAGGGCTCAGCCTCTCTTTTGCAAAGAAGGTTGAAAGTCGGCTACGCCAGAGCGGCGCGGCTGTTGGATTTATTGGAAAAAATCGGATTTATCGGCCCTGCTGACGGCGCCAAACCCCGCGAACTATTGATAAAAAGAACAAATGAGAATATAATTCAAGAGGAGAAAATTGATGAAGAAAATAATGTAGATATTTAATATGGCGCCTTGGGTTTTGCAAAAAGACATACCTGGTATATTGCGTCGCGCAATCGCCTTGACTGTTGTGGCTGGTTTGTTAATATACCTAGGCATGAATCTGGCCGGAACTTTCAGCGCTCCGCCATTGGATTTGGAAACGCCGATTGATAACTCGGTGAATGCCGCGCCTGATTTGCTGGTCAAAGGATTAACTAACCCGGAAACGCGCGTGCAAGTCAACGGACATGAAACAATCAGCAATATCAAAGGAAATTTTGAAGAACCAATTATTTTAAATCCCGGTTTGAATGTGATTGTAGTGCGGGCGATAAAAAAATACGGACAGACGACAACTTTAATTCGCAATGTAATTTTTAAAGAACAAAAAGATATTTCTTTGAAATAATTTCTATGGCAAAAAAAGCGACTGACGAAAGAATGGCGGCGGCGGAGGAGGCCATTAATCAAATTAAAGAACGATTTGGCGAGGGCTCAATCATGCGTTTAGGGGAAGCTAAAAAAATGCAAGTGGAGACAGTGCCGACCGGCTGTCTTTCTTTGGATTTGGCTCTGGGCGTTGGCGGAGTGCCTAAAGGAAGAATCGTAGAAATTTTCGGGCCAGAGGCCTCTGGCAAAACCACTTTAGCTCTGCATATTGTGGCGGAGTTGCAAAAAGTCGGCGGCATTGCCGCTTTTGTGGATGCGGAACACGCGCTTGATCCTGACTATGCGGCAAAAATTGGCGTCAAATGCAAGGAATTGTTGATTTCCCAGCCGGACACCGGCGAACAGGCATTGGATATTGTGGAAACACTGGTGCGATCCAATGGAGTTGATGTGATTGTGGTTGATTCAGTGGCGGCTTTGACACCAAAGGCGGAAATTGAGGGCGATATGGGTGATTCACACATGGGATTGCAAGCGCGTTTAATGTCACAAGCGCTCCGCAAACTCACGGCCATTATCAGCAAATCCAATACAGTGGTAATTTTTATCAATCAAATCCGGCATAAAATCGGCGTATTTTTCGGCAATCCTGAAACCACGACCGGCGGCAATGCTTTAAAATTCTATTGCTCGGTGCGCATTGAAGTTCGCCGCGCCGCGCAAATAAAAATGGGAGAAAAAATAATCGGCAATCGCGTCAAAGCGAAAATAGTTAAAAATAAAGTGGCCGCGCCGTTCCGCACTTGCGAGTTTGATATTATGTATAACGAAGGAATTTCCATTTCCGGTGATTTAACAGACCTCGGGGTCGTGGAAAAAGTTATTACTAAATCTGGCAATTCCTATACTTATGGCGACATTAAACTTGGAGTGGGCCGTGAAACAGCCAAATCATTTTTAAGAGCCAATCCGGAACTGATGAAAGAAATCCGCGAAAGAATAATGGAAGAAGTGAAGAAAAAAGAAACAATGGAAATCATTGATACCTCGCCGCCAGATGAAGAGCCGCCGCCGGTTGAAGAATAACAAAAAAATCCTGATCAAATTGATCGGGATTTTTAATTTACCTTTTTCAAGCCCTTTCCACATACTCCCTTGTTTCCGTGTTCACAATTACTTCTTCGCCCACTTTGATAAATAGCGGCACACGAATTTTCGTGCCGTTTTCCACAGTTGCTTCTTTGGTCACATTGCCGCCGGCTGTATCGCCCTTCACGCCCGGTTCAGACTCCACTATTTTATATGTCACTTTCATTGGCAAGGTCATGCTCAATGGCACGCCTTCAAATTTAATTACCATTACTTCCAAGCCCTCTTTTAAAAATTCTTTCTTGCTTTCCAGCAGAGAACCATTTATTTCAATCTGCTCATAACTTTCATTATCCATAAACGAATACATCTCGCCATTATTATACAAATACTGCATTTTACGTCGTTCCACCTCCACCATTTCCACTGACTCATTGGATTTAAAAGTCATTTCAATGGTTTTTCCACTCTTAATATTTTTCAATTTGGTGCGCACAAAAGCCGCGCCCTTGCCGGGGTTCACATGCTGTGAATCCATCACCAGATAAATCTCATTATTCAAGCGCAAAATTGATTCTTTGGAAATTTCATTGACCGAAGCCATAGTTGTTGTTCGGGGCGTGCCCCTTTCTTTATTTATTAAATAATTCGCTAGCCGTAAACGGCATTATTTCTTCAATATTTTTTGAATTGGTCAAAAGCATTACTAGTCGATCAACCCCAATGGAAATTCCAGCGCATTCAGGCAAGCCGGATTTGAGTGCGGCAATTAAATCGCGGTCGTAATCAATCATTTCTTTACCAAGCTTTTGCCGCAATAACACATCGTCTTGAAATCGTTTTTCCTGCTCTTGCCAATCAATCAATTCCGAATAGGCGTTGGCAATTTCTAATCCACCAATATAGAGCTCAAACCGCTCGGCATAACGCTGGTCGTCTTTTTTAACTCGCGAGAGCGCGGCCAATGGCACTGGATAATCATAAAGAAAAACCGGCTGATTCAAGGCCGTGACTTTTGGCTCAACTTCGCTTAAAAAAATTTTAAAAAACAAATCGGCCCAAGTGTCGCTGACGGAAATAGAGTATTTTTTTTCTTTAACCAGTGCGAGCATTGTATCATAAGTTATCAAATTATTCAAGTCAGCATCGGCGTATTTTTGCCAGACCTCGCGCATTGATAAACGGAGCCATGGTTGTGAAATATCTATTTTTCGACCTTGATATTCAATAATACGAGATTGCTTCGCCACTGCGTGGCTCGCAATGACATGGAACAACTTTTCCACTCTATACATCAAACCAAAATAATTTTCACTGGCCTCATACCATTCTAACATTGTGAACTCGGGATTGTGCGCCCCACCCCAAGGTTCGTTATTACGAAAACATTTGCCCAATTGAAAAATCTTTGGAAAACCGACTGCCAATAATTTCTTCAAACCATATTCGGGTGAAGTAATCAGGTGGGCGCTACATTTTATTCCGTCATTTTTTTTCAATTCGGTTCTGAACAACTCCAAGTTCGGTTCCAAATTACCGTCTTTTACCAATAAAGGTGTCTCAACTTCCAAAAATCCGTTCTGCCAAAAAAATTCGCGGATAAATTTTAAAATTTCTCCACGCAGACGCAATTTTTCTTTTGCTATTGGATTATTTTTTAATTCCTGCCAACGCATAGGTATTAAATAGGGGCGAGAAAATCTCGCCCCTATTAAAATTTTTCTATATATCAAATAATTTAACTCGGCAAATACGGCAACAAAGACATTTCTCTGGCGCGCTTGATGGCTGTAGCCACTTTACGCTGATGCATTGAACATAAACCACTGCGGCGCTTGGGAGCTATCTTCATAAAAGAAGAAACAAACCGGCGCAACAAAGTGATGTCTTTATAATCCGCTTTATTCAAATTATTAACGCAAAAATAACAAATTTTTGGAACGATTCTTTTTTTTCTGCCTCTTATCATAATGGTGTTATTTAAAATGGAATATCTTCTACTTTTATTTCTTCTTCATTAGATGGTTGAACAGGTGGCGTGGTTCCGGCGTCAACTGTTGGCAAAGGAGGCGTGAAAGATGGCGCGGCTCCTCCACCGACACTCGATCCCCTATCCAGCATAATCATATTATCAGCAATAATTTCAGTGCGAGTGCGTTTCACTCCATCATTGCCTACCCATTCGCGTGTTTTCAAACGACCCTCCACATAAACTTTACGACCTTTGCTAAGATATTGGCGGCAAATGTCAGCCAATTTTGCCCAAGCCACAATGTGGTGATATTCAACCTCGTCCTGTTTTACTCCGGCGCTATTGGTCCAGGAGTGGTTGGTGGCCACATCAAAAGAAACAACTGATTTCCCGGTCGGAGTGGTGCGGGCTTCCGGATCGCGAGTAAGGTTGCCGATAATCATTGCGCGATTCAAATTCATATTTGCTTATTTTAAATTTTTAACAAACATTGTTCTTTATTATATCTCAATATTTTCCTGCTGTAAAATTTCTTCAATTTTTTTGTCAATAGCTTTCAAATCAACCCCTTTACAGGATTCTTTGGATTGAGCGGACGATGTCTTATCAGACATTGGTTGAACCAAACGGCGTCTAATAACTTCTTTAGCTTGATGGTCGGAAAGCAAAAAACGCCAAACAAACGGCTCCAAAATCATTTTACTTTTTAAAACAGACACTTTTTCGGGAGCCAATGAAAAAGAAGAATTGACTACATAGGCAAAATGGCCGCCCTTAATCGGATAAGCCAATTTCTGCCGACCCAAATTTTCAAATTGCGAACTCTCCGCACCAAACTCGGCTAAAATGCCTTTGATATTTTCCAAAAGACCCGGTACTTCGCTATCGGAAAAAGTGCCTGGCAAAAGAAATAAACAGTCATATTTTCGCATAATTTCTAGGGATGAGTCCCCGATATATCGGGGCGAAGCCCGATGTATTTATTTGCTGAAAGCAAACAATTTACAAGCTTCGCTTATAGATATTTATAAGTATTTTTAATGTAGAATAAGTATATCATGGGCTTAAATTTTTGGCAAGAGGCACTCAAATGATTGACAAAATACTCAATTCATCTATACTCTAATCAACCTCGCTCTGGAAAGAGCGATTCAACCCACAAGGAGGATATGATGGAACAGAAAATATATCAGGTAAGCAAGAACTGGCTCAATGCCAGTATCTATGGCGTGGTGATTGATGACTGTCCTCAACTTCGTCACCTGTGCCAAAACGCCAAAGCATGGCGCAGTTTGGAGAACCTAGACGACCGCATTGCGGCCGCGAAAGCGCAGGTGTTGGAGGTCTTTACCAAAAACGCCGTGGCGCTAAAAAACACTGCTCAGACAACGGAAGAACAGATTTTTTACCACTCTTTCGTCAATCAACCGACGGAAGAGCAGACCAATCTGTCTTATGCGCTTAGGAAGCACATGGCCTGTTGCCGCTACTATCACGCGCTTCTCTTTATCTTGCTGAAAGAATGCGGAATAATTGCCAAGGCCTACGGAAAAATTATACCCGACAGTGTCGGCTACACCTGGGTATTGGCCATGGATAACAATGCCGGGCCAATGATTATTGACCTATTCAGCGAGTCGCTAACTAGAGCCAACATTACCGAGCTTGACTACGCCGACCCGACCGGCAAATATCAAAACCCTGGATTTGCTTGGGTTTTCAAAGACTAACCACAAAGGAGATGATTTGGCCTTCAGCAACTGCTGTGGGCCTTTTTCAAACATCTATGCTTCTTTTACAAAATTTGGTATAATGTTGGGGTATGATCAATATTGATATCCTTAAAAAAATTATTAAAGACAAAAAAATTCTAGATGAAGCCGGATTGCGCGCGGCGCTGAAAGCCGCGGAAAAAACGCGCCTGCCTTTGGAATCATATTTAACCAGTAAAAACATTGTTGATGAAACGGTTTTTTATCAAGCCATTGCCGACCATTTTAATCTGCCTTTTATTGATTTGAAAAATCGTGAAATCAAAAAAGAAGTGATTTCTCTCATTCCCAGCCCCTTAGCCGTGGCCCGGCAAGTGGTGATATTTGCCAAAGAAGGCAAAGAATTGAAAGTCGCGGTTTTGGATCCTTTAGATTTACAAACCGCTGAATTTATCAAACGGAAAACTGGGCTTGACGTAAAAATCCATTTGACAACACCAGGCTCTTTGAAAGAGGTCTTGCGAAAATACCACGCCACTTTAGAATCGGAACTGCAAATCATTAAATTGGAAGATGCTGGCGATGAAAAACAATTGAAAAAAATTGCCGAAGACCTGCCAATTATAAACATCGTCAACAGCATTTTGGAACACGCGGTGTTTGAAAAAGCGTCGGATATTCACATTGAACCAATGGAAAAAGAAATGGCCGTGCGCTATCGCGTGGATGGTGTTTTGCGGCAAGTGATGACTTTGCCCAAAGCCGTACAGGCCGGCATAATCGCCAGAATCAAAATTCTCGCCAATCTCAAACTTGATGAACACCAACAACCACAAGACGGCCGCATTAAAATTGAAATCCAGGATGAAAAAATATCTTTGCGCGTGTCAATTTTGCCGGTCTATGATGGCGAAAAAATCGTCATGCGTTTGTTGCCAGAAAGCACCAAACCATTAACCTTGGACCAATTAGGCTTTTTGCCAGATGATAAAAAAAGAATTGAAAACGCAATTAACAAGCCGCACGGTATGGTTTTGGTAACCGGCCCGACCGGCTCTGGAAAAACCACTACACTTTATTCGGTTCTAAATATTCTCAATCAACCCGGTGTAAATATCGTGACGATTGAAGACCCGATTGAATACCACATGCCACGCATTAATCAAAGCCAGGTTCAACCGCGGGTGAATTACACTTTTGCCACCGGACTACGCGCGTTTTTGCGCCAAGATCCGGATATTATCATGGTGGGTGAAATCCGCGATCCGGAAACCGCGGAAATTTCAGCTCATGCGGCCCTAACAGGACACTTAGTCCTTTCAACTCTTCACACCAATGATGCCCCGACAGCTCTTCCGCGTTTACTTGATATGGGCGTGCCATCATTTCTCGTTGCTTTCACCACCAATCTGATTATGGCACAGCGTTTGGTGCGCAAAATCTGTCCGTTTTGCAAAAAAGAATACAAATTAACAATGGAAAACATCGCTGATTTGGAAAAAATAGTGGATACAAAAAAAATGGTTGAGCTATTTAAAAAACACGAATGTTTAAAAACAGGCGACGCCGCTTTGAAATCATGGACATTTTATCGCGGCGAGGGCTGCCAAAAATGCAACAACGATGGCTACAAAGGCCGATTGGGAATTTATGAAACTCTTGAAGTCAGCAAGGATATTGCCGAATTAATCAATAAAAAAGCCAGCGTAGAAGAGCTTCGTCAAGGCGCTATTAAAAATGGTTTTACTAGCATGCTTCAAGATGGCATAATTAAAGCCAAACTCGGCCTTACGACTCTGGAAGAAATTTTAGAGGCTACTCGCGATTAAATAATATGTCCAAACAAAATACCAAAACTCTTTGGCAAAAAATTTCAGATAAAATCGACCGCATCAGCGTGGCGCAAAAAATCTTTTTAATGGATAATCTGCGCGTCATGTTGAAAGCCGGACTGTCCATTACCGAGTCGTTTCGCATTTTGGCAGCCCAAACACCCAACCTCAAACTAAAAGAAATGGTGAAGGCCGTTGGCCAAGAAGTGAACAAGGGCACAACACTGGCCGACACTCTCACTATGTTTCCGGAATTAATGCCCGCGATTTATGTAAAAATGCTGGCGGCTGGCGAGGTGTCAGGCAAATTGGATGAAAGCTTGTCAGAGATTGTTAAACAAATGAAAAAAAATAAGGAGCTGAATTCTAAAGTCAAAGGAGCTATGATTTATCCGATTGTCGTCTTGACAGCAGTGGCGGGCATAGGCGTGGAAATGGTGGTATTTGTTCTGCCGAAACTCTTGGATCTGTTTGGTGAAATGAATGTGGAGTTGCCTCTGCCCACGCGCATTCTTATTGCCGTCAGTTCATTTTTAATCAATTATGGTATCTGGGTGATAATACTTTTGATTCTGCTGATAATCAGTTTTATTTATCTAAAAAAGAAACCAACAATGCGTTCGGCTTTGGATTCATTACTGCTTAAACTCCCTATTTTTGGCAAAATTTCCAAACAATTAAATTTAGCTCGATTTACCATGACTTTAAGCTCACTTTCTAAAAGCGCCATACCAATTATTGAGGCCTTGGAAATTACTGCTGATGTTTTAAACAATGTCCATTACAAAAATGCTGTTCTGGAGGCGTCTAAAAATGTCAAAACCGGCGTCACCATTTCCGATTCTTTGGAATTTTATCCCAAACTGTTTCCGCCATTGGCCACGCAAATGATTATGGTGGGAGAACGTTCTGGCACCACTGATGACTTACTAAATGAACTGGCGGCATATTACAACGAAGAGATTGATCAGACACTGAAAAATATCTCCACGATTATCGAGCCGGTGCTCATTATCTTCCTTGGCGTAGTAGTGGGCGGACTGGCAATTTCCGTGATAATGCCAATGTATTCCCTATCGCAAGCAATGTAATTTATTTATGTTTTTAAACCCATTTCATAACTCTTTCGGATTGGATATTGGTGACCGCTCCATTAAATTGGTGCAGCTGCAACAGATGCGCGATAATTTTTTAAAACCACATTTTAAATTAGCGCACCATTCTCAAATTCCACTGCCACCGGGTTGGATTATAGACGGAGAACTTCAAAAGCCGGAGGAAATAATGAAGATCTTAAAAAATCATATTGCCAAACAAAAAGACGGACTGGCTGTTTCTCCATGGGTGGCCATTTCATTGCCGGAAACCAAAACTTACATCCAATTGATTCAATTAAAAACAACGGAAGAAGAAATTACTGAAGAAACTATCCGCGAAGTTGCTCCATCATATTTACCGTTTGATTTGGATGATATTTATTTGGATTGGCAAGTTATTGGACAAGAAGATAATAATGTTTCGGTGCTACTCGCGGCTGTACCCAAAAGAATCGCGGACACCTATACTTATCTTTTAAATATAGCCGGGCTCACGCCTCTGGCAATGGAAGTTGAAGCCACTGCCATCACCCGCGCTGTTATCAATCGCCAAAAAGATCTTTCACACGAAGCTCGCGGTATTTTGGACTTGGGAGCCACCAGAGCCAGTTTTATAATTTTTGATCATGGAGTAATACAATTTTCACTTTCTTTGGCTTTTGCAGGACAAGAGGTGACTGAAAGAATTTCCAATGCCATGAATCTGGAATTGTCCGAAGCTGAAAAAATGAAAAAAGAATGCGGGCTGGACTCAAAAAAATGTAAAGGAAACCTTAAATCCGCCTTGGAGGGCAGTTTAAATGAATTGGCCGACAAGATCACTCAAGCCATTCAATTTTACAAGCTGCATTTTCCGGAAAAAAATCCTTTAACTGGCATTCGACTATGCGGAGGCGGAGCCAACTTGCCTGCATTGGAAAATTATCTGTCAGCCAAATTAAAATTAAAAGTGAGAAAAGCCAATCCTTGGGTTAATCTTTTTCCAATCGGACAACCGCCAATTGACGAAGAACACTCGCTTCTATATACCACGGCAGTGGGACTGGCGATGAGAGCGGTGGAAACGCCGATAAATTTGTAGATTTCTATGGAAATCATTATCAATTTAATGCCGCCGGAAAAAAAGAAGCTGATTAACCATATTTATTTGGTTCTTTATTCGCGTTTTTTAATTGAAATAATTTTACTTTACGGACTGATAGTGGCGATTTCTTTGGTCGTGGCCAACCAGATACTCCTCTCCAATCTCGGGTCTGTTCAATCACGCACTACCAATCTGGAACCGGTCTACAATCAAATCAATCAGGAAATTCAAAAAATCAACAAAGATTTAAAAAATATAGACGAGGCGCAAAGTAACTTTTTTTTCTGGACACCATATTTGGCTGAAACCTTAAAAAACCTGTCAACCGGCATTTTCCTAAACGGCCTTGATTTTAATAAAGAAAACGAAAATCTGATCATTCAGGGTATGGCTAAAACCCGCGCCGATCTGTTGTTGTTGAAAGACAATTTAACCAAATTGCCCTGGGTTAAAAAGCTTGACTTGCCGGCCTCAACTTTAACCGCCAAAGAAAACATCAATTTTATCATCAACATTGAAATGAATCTGCCATAAAACACCTTATGTTTCAAACACATGAAAAAAAATTAATCTATATCACAGGCGGTATTTTAGCATTTTTTTTCTTAGTGAGTTTTTTGATTATTTACCCACAATATCAAAGCATACAAAAAATGAACAACCATATTTTAGAACTGCGCACTTCTTTGGAATTAAAATATGAAAAAGTGCGCTATCTTCACAAATCGCAAAATATTCTGGCGCAGGCCAAACAAATCACTACTGAATTAAGGTCCTTATTCATTAAAAATGGAGAAGAAATCGGCTTTATCTCTTATCTGGAGGGCTTGGCTGATAAATTCTCCATTAAACAAAAAATCAACATTGCCCGCGCTGATAAAACAAAGAACCGAGATATTGATAAAATAGATTTGCAAATTGACACTCAAGGGGAATTTGTTGATTTATTGTCATATTTAACCGCATTGGAGCACAGCGATTATCTTATTTCCATTTCAGAAGTCAACTTAAATCGCGACGCTTCATTTTTAATAAACATGTCATTGAAAGCTGAAGTGTATGTTCAAAATTAATCTTGAAAAATATCTTGATAAAAATGTCTCCAAACAGGAGCTGGTCATCCGATTGACTTTTTACGGTATTTTGTTTATAATCAGCTCAACATTCATTATTTTTTTGCTTTTTTTGTATCAACGGTTTTATTTGACTCTTATACAAGCGGAAGAAATTGTGATTCTCAAATCACAGCTGGCCGTGGATATTTTGGATATTGACCTATATCAAAAAGTAAAATCTACCGCGGAAAATCGTAAAAATGCGCCTGTTGCCAACTGGCAAGAAGTGCGCAATCCGTTTCCATCCGCGCCACTTACCAAATAGGCGATTCCTTTCTTATGCAATATATTTTCATTCTCGGCCGAGAACCTGAATTGTCAACGGCCGAAATTTTTTCTTTGTTCAAACGATTAAAAATAGAATACAGAGTTTCCTTTTTCCAAAAAGAAAATCTGATTTTAGATGTTATTGAAAAAATAGACTTAGCGAAAATTATGGCGCAATTGGGCGGAACCGTAAAAATTGCCGAAGTGAAAAAACAATTGGGAAAAATTGAAATGATTGATTTTAAAAAAGAAATACTGAATTTAATAAAAGACAAGGCAACAGACAGAAAAATATTTTTCGGCATCAGCGCCTACATTGGCAAATTTCCAACACTTGGATTGGAAATTAAAAAAGAATTGTCCGATCAAGACATCAAAGCGCGTTTTGTGAGCTCACGAGAAAAGGTCTTGTCATCTGTGGTTGTAAAAACAAACAAACTATTGAATGAAAATGGAGTAGAAATAATCATTGCCGGTGACAAAAATCAAATTTGGCTTGGCCAAACATTGGCCATACAGCCATTTGCTGAATTTAGCGAACGCGACTATGGCCGGCCGGGACGTGATAAATTTTCCGGTATGTTACCACCCAAACTGGCTAAAATAATGATAAATTTGGCTGAAATAAGCACAGATGCCGTAATTTTAGACCCTTTTTGCGGATCTGGCACAATTTTGACTGAAGCCATGCTTATGGGATATACCAACGTACTCGGAAGCGATAATAGCGACAAAGCGATTGCTGACGCGCAAAAAAATATTGACTGGCTGAAATTAAAAAACTGTAAATTAACAAAATGTAACGCCATCTTGCTATCCAAATGTTTTCTCGCCAATTCCATTGACGCAATTATTACAGAACCATTTCTTGGTCCGCCATTAAGAAACCGCGAAACAAAAAAAAATTTACAAAAAATAGTTAATGAATTAACCCAACTATACTGCGCCAGTTTGAATGAATTTGCCAAAATTTTAAAACCAAACGGAGTGATAATAATGATTTGGCCTATATTGCAACAAAAAATCTTTTTGTCTTTACTGGAAAAATTAGCCGCGATGAATCTACGAATTGAGCCACTTCTGTCACCTGATTTTCAACAGTTCAAAACACCGCGCCAGACACTAATTTACGCCAGGCCTGATCAAAAAGTTGGGAGAGAAATTGTAAAAATTAAAAGACCCAGATAAATCTGGGTCTTTTTTAAACACTTTAATTACCGATATGAAAAAACACCACATCGCCATCGCGCATCATATAGTCCTTTCCTTCCAAACGCATCTTGCCGCTCTCTTTCATTTTGGACCAGCCGCCTAAACTAATAAAATCTGAATAATCGCAAATCTCGGCGCGGATAAATCCTTTTTCAAAATCAGAATGAATTACTGCGGCTGCTTGCTGGGCTTTTGCGCCACGCGCAACAGTCCAGGCGCGCGATTCCATTGGCCCGGAAGTTAAAAAAGTAATTAAATTCAATAATTTATAACCGGCTAAAATCAATTTATCCAAACCGGTCTGGCTTTGGCCGATTGATGACAAAAATTCTTTTGCTTCATCTGGCGATAAATCAGCAAATTCCGCCTCAATTTTGGCGGAAATTTCAATAATCGGGCCATTAAACTTTAACGGCGGAACTGACTGTTTGGCACTGCCAGCCTCATCAATATTCAGTACCACCATCATTGGTTTGTTGGTTAAAAAATTCAATGTTTTAATCAATTTTTTTTCATCATCAGTCAAAGACAAATCGCGAATCGCCTGTCCTTTATTTAACGCATCAACAATCCTTTCAAACAATTTTATTTCCTGCTCCAATGCGATTGTCGACCCGGACTTTGCCTTACTCTTCAAATTACTAAGGTATTTTTTGGCAGAATCCAGATCAGCCAAAGCTAATTCAACTCCAATAATTTCCAAATCTTCTTGTGGATTTACCCTACCGCCAACATGAATCACATCAGGGTCTGAAAAGGCGCGCACCACCTGCACGATTGCCGCGGTTTCGCGAATATGCGACAAAAATTTATTGCCCAAACCCTCGCCTTGGCTAGCTCCTTTTACCAATCCGGCAATATCGGTAAATTCAATAACAGTCGGGACGATTTTGTCCGACTTAGAAACCTCGGCCAGTTTTGCCAAACGATCATCAGGCACCTCCACAATGCCGACATTTGGATCAATTGTGGCAAAAGGATAATTGGCAATCAAAGCCTGTTTTTTAGTAAGGGCTTTAAATAAAGTTGACTTGCCCACATTGGGCAAGCCGACAATTCCGATTGAAAGAGACATAAATTCAAATCTGAAATGGTGGACCCTAGGGGGCTCGAACCCCTCACCTTTCGCATGCCATGCGAACGCTCTACCAACTGAGCTAAGGGCCCATTAAAATTTCAATTTTTTAATTTTATCACCCTTTTCTTAAAAATACAAGAGGCGCCCATTATATGAGCGCCTTAATAATTTTTGATTATTCAGTCGGAACAACAACCGATACTGCTGGAGACGCTTCAATTGGCGAACTAGCCTGCTCGGTAACAGGAGACGGAACTTCTTCAATAATAGTGGTTGGGCTGGTATCGGACGGAGTTTCGGCCGGTGTTTCTATTGGAGCAGGCGCTGACGCTTCGCTTGGAGTGGAAGAAGCAACTTCATCAGTAGCAGTTGGCGCAGGCGCCTCAACTGTCGGTTCTTGATAATCCGTCGCCCGTCGTTTGGCAATCAGCATCCAATCAAACGAAGCATTGCTTGTGCCGCCGCCCAATTCTTTAACAATAAATCCCTGATAATTTTTTTCGCTCACAAATACACCATTGGCTTCGCCAGTGAGAGTGACTGAAACTTTTACAACAGCGGTAGGATCAATCACTTCTTGATCAATCAAAGGCAATTCAATCTTTTTCAAACCATTTTCTAATTGCGCCGAGCCTGACAAAACCAATTCTTTATCCTGTCCAGATTGCAAACCATATAATTTTTTGTCGCCCTCTTTGGTCGTAACTTTAGCAATTAAATATCCATCTTCATCAATCATCCATTTGTTATTTTGGCCAACAACTTTTTTCACATTCAAGATACTATACCCGTCTAAATCCAAATCGCCGCTCTGCACCAATTGACCAGAACTATTTTGAGAAACATTCAAACCAACCGCGTTGCCGCCACCACCGATTGGACTTTTATTTACCAAAATCATAATTTTTCCAATATCGGCGGTCAATGGTTCCAAGGCCATACCAACAATACCGGCAGTTTTCCCAGAAGCAGAATCAAATTTCATCGCATAACCGGGCAGTGAAGCGGAAACAAGATAATCACCGGCATTAATCGGCCCATTTTCATCCGAAACCTTTGTTTTAACCAAACCAGCCAAGGCCATAGTGGCTTTACCAGACCCCGGCTCGCCAATGATAAATTTACCGGTGTCAGAAATAACGCCAGCGACATTGCGAGCGTAAGCGGAAGTTGATTTGCGAAATTGATTTAAACCAACGGCATTCACCGTCAACACATCACCGGGTTCCGCTTCTTCGCCAACCGCCAAATTAACGACTTCGGCAAAATCGCCAGGATTCGGATCCGTGGTAAAACTACCGACTGCTTTCACATTGCCGGAAGTATCAATGCTGAATTGTTTATTTCCCCCATTGCGAACTGATAATAAGATATTACTGGCATTGGCTGCAAATACAGAACTTGTATCCAACACAAAAGCTCCAATGCCGGAACCGGAAATAGATGAAGTAATGGTGGTGGTGGAATTTGTCGCAGTAATCTTCAGTCCTCCGCCAGTAGTGGTACTGCCAAAAACTCGCAAAGTGCCGGAAACAGAGGCATTGCCATTATTGTCAACATAAAACACGCCTTTATTATAATTTGTTTGTTGAGCGATAGTCAAATTTAATGAATCCAAAGTGCTGGTTGAACCGCTACCGCCGCCGGAAACAATCAAAGTGCCGGGTGTCAATTGCGCACCTATTGCCGAGGCATCGCGGTATAATACTATTGCGCCTGGAGAGGTGGAATTAGCCGCTCTAATTGATAATGCTCCGGCTTTACTGCCGGAATGGCCAAGTGACAAAAGTGAATAGCCATTTACTGTCACCTGCGCGCCATTGACAATGGCTTCCACCGATGAAGAGGAAAACTGACTGATAATATTACCGCTGTTGTCTTGTATCAGCAGTGGTACAGCCGTAGTGGAAGAGGCCTTAATAAATAACTGCGCATTGCCGGTTGGTGCGACACCAATACCAACATTGCCACGCAAAAGTGTCTGAGTTATGCTGGAATTTCCCAATACAACTTGATTACTAGCGGTGGCTTGAGCGGTCGAGCCAATAACTATTACATTGGTCAATCCATTCACGCTGGCATTAGCGTTTGATCCTATAAATGTGGAACTGGTGAAAATTTGTAGCGAAACATCCGAATTATAACCTGCCTGAAAACCTACGGCAGTATTATCAGCGCCAGTAGTGTTGGATGCCAGGGCACTAACGCCATTGGCAGTGTTGTAATAACCAGTCGTATTGTTGTATAAGGCACTAACGCCATTGGCAGTGTTGTAATAACCAGTGTTGTTATTGAAAAGTGATTGATAACCGTTGGCGGTGTTGTTATTGCCTGTGGTGTTGTTGTATAGAGACGCATAACCATTGGCAGTATTCCAGTAGCCAGTTGTGTTGAAGAACAAAGAACTACCCCCTACTGCGACATTGTAACTCCCTTGCGTACCAACACTTCCGGTCATCGTAAAGTTACCGGCATTGACGCCGACAAAAGTATTTTCCCCTTCAGTCCCTGCCAAAGCAAAATTATGAATAAAGCGAGATGTTCCTTTATAGATAACACCGGAAATGGAATCCGTGGTATTTCTTAAATTTAAAGTGCCCGAAGTTGTCACATTGCCATTGGAATCAATATTGAACACACCGGAATTATAGCTACTTGTCCCTTTTCCCAAAATAAATGAAGAGCCATTAATAATCGTAGAACTTGAACCATTGTTATCCTGTATCAACAACGGTACGGCCGTAGTGGAGCTGGCTTTCAAATACACTTGCGCGTTGCCGGTGGGAGCAACACCCATAGAGAGAGCGCCATAAATCCGCGCGGTATCTCCGCCAGCCGCGTCAGAATCGCCTAAAGTGCTATTGCCGTTGACAGTTAAACTGCCTGAACTGGTAATACCAATAGCAGTAATAGTGCCTGATGCTTTAACTATCCCTTGATCATTAACTGAAAATACGCCAGCGTTATAATTCGCAGCAATGCCCAAGGTCAGAGAATTATTAGAAATAGTAGTGGTGGCGGAAGTATTGTCGGAAATATTTATTGTGCTTAAAATGCCGGTCACTCTAATGCTGTCAGCAATACTATCGCCTAAAACAACGCCGCCAATTAAATTTGTATCGCCAAAAACACCGAGCGTGCCGGAAGCAGAAGTATTACCGGAAAGGTCAACATAAAATTTTCCAGCGCCTATCGTGGATGTCTGACCCAATTTCAAAGAATTTTTAGTTAAAGTGGTGGTGGTAGAACCATCATCAACAAGAATACTGATACTCTTAAAAATAGCTCTGTTATTTACTCCATCAAAAATCAAAACAGGAACATCGCTTAAACTAAAAGCTAAAGCGTCAACTACGGAACCTGCTCCAATAACAAGACTGTCACTAGTTGCTTTTATGGAAGCACGATTGGCAGCAGATAATCCTTGAATAGTTCCCGCAGTAGAGCCACCCGGTAAAACAAAATCTAATGTCTTATCAGTGTTGGCGCCATCATAATTAATCAATTGTAAGATGGCAGCTGTATTGGAACTTAAATTTTGCTCAAAAATTCCTACCATAGTATCGCTACCGCCATTCACTACCAAACGACGCGATGGTGTGCTTGAATTAATACCCAAAGCGCTGGAAATAGTGGAACTGGCCGCGCTCAAAATCGCTAAAGTGCCGGAAGTACTGACATTACCTGAAGAATTTACTGTTACCAAAGCCGTGCCGACGCTATTCTGCCATTCTTGCAAATTGCCGCTTTGACTGCTATTACCACGAATCACCAACAATTTATCAGTGGCAGTGGTACCCTCAACATAACTTTTTACGCCCGATGGCACAGTGGAAGTGCCAACACCAAACTGACCGGCAGTAGTGGTGGCAACAAAAACTTTATTACTAATGATAAAATTCCCGCTGGAATCAGTTACAGGAACATAAGAACTTTGGCCGCCAATAGTGGAAGTAGCTAAGCCGGACAAATAATCAGCGTTAAACGCGTAAGGAGCCGCGGTGATTCGTTTGCGTGGGGTCATTTCACTATCGCATCCTGTGCCAGCTCCGGAACAGACAGTAATTCCTAGATATAACGCGCTACTATTAAACAAAGTCGGCGAGATGGCAGCCAAACTGGCCGAAGTATCACCCAAATTTATGGAAAAAATGCCATTGGTAACTGTAACCGGAGTACTGGTGACAGAAGAACAAGTGGAAGAAGCAGTATATTGGCAAGAACCGCCGGTAGCAGCGTCATAAATCGTTAATTTTACATAATAAGTGCCATTGGTAACACTATTACCGCTGGAATTAGTGAGTTTTCCTTGAAAAGTGAGCTGTTGATTACCGGCCTCAACCGGCGATGAACTTATCCAAAAAAATAAAAACGCAAAAACTGCCAATAACCCAAAGTTAATGGCTTTTTTTAACAATTTGATCTTAGTTGTTCTTTCAGCTTTTTCAGCCATGTTAATGACTGATCTCTCCTCTCCTTTTGTTATCTACATTATATCACAAATTATTCTCTAATAATATCATTTTTATCCCCAGATAACTCCAACTCTAAACCAGCCGGTTTCAAACCAGTGTCAACACCGACAGAAGCAACCGGTTCAGAGCTATTTTTCAAATCAATCAATACACTCTGTTTTTTTTCATAGCCATTTTTTTCATAAGTTACATAATACTCATTACGGCCAACCAAAAAAGCATATCGTCCGCTTTTATCAGTTACTTGTGTTTCCAATAATTTATTGTATTGCCGGTCAAAAATACGAGCAATGGCTTGGACTAAGGGCAAACGAGTATGTTCATCATAAATTATACCCCAATTCTTTGGCTTGGGTGGTATGGCTAAATGCCTGAATAAGGCGTAAAAAGCCATTTGCACTGCCAAAAGTCCGCCGGTGATAATTCCCGGCACCCAAACAGCAAAACCAACAGCCACTATTAAACTAATAACGCTCAAAACATTCTGAATACGACGCCAAGCCAATTGCCAAATCAAATGCCCAACCGGCCGTTCCGCGCCAGCCGGATCCAAAGGAATATTCGCTGTGATAGTCGCGCCTTTTTCTTTTACTTCAATTATTTCGCCATGATACAAATCCACAAACTGACCATCTTCAAGCAGTCCGCCAAAAAATCGACTAGGGAAATCAAATTGGTCAGCTGAAATTTCCAATTTATAAGTGCCGACAGCTGGAAAAAAGGCATAACGACCTTCGCCATCGGTGACACGGCTTTGCACAATACGGCCACTAACCGCGTCAATCAAGCGCACGGTCATCAAACCAACAGGCAATTTAGTTAAAGAGTTGTAAATCACGCCCCAATTTTTGCGTTTTCTTCTTTTGAAAAGCAAAGCCGGTTGGGTGAATAAAAAGCGCAAATAACTTAATAGCGAAACCCAGCCCACCGAGGCCGTGGCAGCCGCGGCCGCTGCTCCGGCCACGACTGGAGCGACCACCTGTTCAGCTGTTTTTTGATTTTCCGGATTGGCAATAATTTTTTCGGCCTCGCCAATGATTTTTTGCGCACTTTGCCCAACTTCTTTACCAATTTTTTTGTTGATAAATTGAGCTTTCTCACCTAAATTTTTAACAATATTTTGCAAATTCTCCACTACCGGCGCGCTTAAATCAATCACATCTTTTAAAAGCGGCGGCACGAAAAGTAACTCCACGCTTGGGTGGATAATAACGCCATCGCTTATTAAATTAATCTTCTCCGTAGAATAGCCGTCTTTTTCAATTTGTAATAAATAACTTCCGGCCGGAACTAAAAAACTAAACAGGCCGTCTTGTCCGATCACTTGAGGATTGCCCTGAAAAAAATCATTGGCCGGCCACAACACGCCATTTTGCCAAAGCGAAATAGTCACTCCGGCTAAGGCCTTCTTTTGGCCGTTAACTTTTTCATAAATCTGTCCGGGCGACTTGGATTCCATTTGCCAACTTACGATATTTTTTGTCTGGTCAGTAAAATTCACTAAAAATACAGCTTGATAAATTCCTGCCTGTGGCGGCGCGCTGATTTCCGTTTGCCATTGGCCA
>JACROI010000044.1 GCA_016214465.1 Candidatus Magasanikiibacteriota bacterium | reverse complement strand
CCAAAGCGCAAGCTGGAGCTAATCCCACCAAACCTACCCCTAGTTCAGATTGAGGGCTGCAACTCGCCCTCATGAAGCAGGAATCGCTAGTAAACGCCGATCAGCCACGCGGCGTTGAATACGTTCTCGGGTCTTGTACTCTTTTCGCCTGGCAGCGAAGGAAAAAAAGAGGTGTAAATCCTCTATGGCGAGATTGGATCGCCGTAAGCAAAAAGCACACTTTATTCGTGAGGATAAAGCGAAGGGCTTGGATGCAATTTATAGCTTGAGTCAACAAAAAATAGGTAAACGGTCGACGACCCGTATTTAAGGTGAGTACACGGGGAAGTCATCCAAAAATATTGCCGTTTATACTATCGGTTGGCCGAGATGTAGAAAAATGTTTTCTTTCGTGACCCAGGGAGATCTCGCACGATCCTTTGGTCTTTTTTCCACAGTGACATTAATTTGTTTATATGGTAAACTAGACCCGAGGTAGATAGCAAAGCAATTTGCAATTAATGTTATGCGAGAAGTCAGCAGAGTTCATAGTACCAAACGGTTGCCTTTTCAGAGAAACCCAAAGTTAAAGGCGCCGATTGGGAAGGAACAAATCCGACGCAAGCTACTTAATCCAAATTATGTGGCCGGATTTATTGATGGAGAGGGCTCATTTTCTGTGAGCGTTAATCATCATAAAACATTGAAAAGCGGCATTGAAATAAAACCGGAGTTTGAAATTGAACTCCGTAATGATGATCGAGAAATTTTGGAGCGTATTGTAAAAACAATCGGTTGCGGAAAAATCTACGATTGCTCGTACGAGCGTTACGGATGGTATCCGCACGCTAAATTGAAAGTTACAAGTACGCGCGAAATGAGAGAAATTCTTTTTCCTTTTCTTGATCAAAATCCGTTGCAGGCCAAAAAGGCCGCGGTGTATAAATTATTCCGTAAAATTGTATTGATGATGGCTGTCAAAAAACATTTGACTGAAAAAGGCCGACACCAAATACAATGTTTGCGAAATAAAATACGCCAATACGGAAAGAAACATAATTATGCGCTGAAATTCAATGCGGCGTCGGAAACCGCTAGGATACGGGAAAACCGTTCGTCCGGTGGTGTGGACAATGAAAATCATTGATCCGGTACCGCCCGTCAAGCCAAGGGAGTCGGAGGCGCCCGAATTCCGAGTAATCGGGAGAAGGCGAAGCCGATGACAGGGGCTAAGTCGTAACAAGGCATGTGTAGCGGAAGCTGCGCATGGATCACCTCCTTTCTAAGGAGATACCAGATAGCAATATCTTGGAATCCTAGTCGAGGTAGAATTCTTCCCGTCAAATTAATAATGTTTTTTAAAAAGGCCGAACTTTTAACGCCAGCTTGAAATATTTTTACAGGTGTAGTAAAATGTTGGCAGTAAAAGAAAGGTCTTTTTTAATAGTAAGGCCGTTAAATTTTTGGGCATGTAGCTCAGCTGGTTAGAGCGCGTCACTGATAATGACGAGGTCCCTGGTTCGATTCCAGGCATGCCCATTTTGGGTCCGTAGCTCAGTTGGTTAGAGCGTTTCGTTGACATCGAAAAGGCCAGCCGTTCGAATCGGCTCGGACCCACCATGTTTTTGACGGTAAAGACCGCCTTGATGGGGTCTTTTTTAAAATATAAAGAATTTGCCTTTATTCGCGTTTTGAGATATAATAATTTATGAGATAAAATTGGTGTTGATAAACCCCAGTTATTACGATTACATGAAAAAAATATTATCTAAACTTAATCCGAAAAATTGGGCGGCTAAAAAAAATGAAGAGACCTTGACTCCGCAATCCAGCGCCAAGCTTTTCTTTTTGGAATTATTCAAGTTGGCTTTTCTCGCGGTGATCACGATTATTTTAGTGCGGTATTTTCTTTTTAAACCGTTCTATGTCCGCGGCGCGTCAATGGAGCCGACTTTTTTTAATAATGAATATCTGATTATTGATGAATTAACCTATCGTCTGAAAGAGCCACATCGCGGCGATGTGATTGTTTTAAAATCTCCGCTGAATAAAAAAGAATTTTTTTTGAAACGGGTTGTCGGTCTGCCAGGAGAAACAGTGAAAATCAGAGACGGGCAAGTAATGGTTTACAATGAAGAAATGCCCGATGGTTTTGTTTTGAATGAACCGTATTTACCCGTTGGATTGAAAACCGTGCCGGATGCCTCGGCCACGTTGGGGGATAATAAATTTTTTGTTTTGGGTGATAATCGTTTTTCCAGTTTGGATTCGCGCATGGTCGGGCCGATTGACAGTTCGGCTATTATTGGCCGGGTGATTTTGCGCGGCTGGCCGTTTGACCGAGCGCGGTGGTTTGCTACTGCGGTGAATTATTAAAAATTATTTTATTATTATGGAAGAAAAACAAGAAGCTCTAGAAAATCAATCAGGCGAAGAGCAAATAAAAAAAGGTGTTCGTATTATTCAGGCCTTGCGCGGCATGAAAGATATTTTGCCAGCCGACCAAAAATACTGGAAGTTGGTTTTTGATAAAGTGGTGGCTTTGGCATCACACTATGGTTTTGAAAGATATGAAACGCCTGTTTTGGAAGAGGCCTCGCTTTTTAATCGTTCTATTGGCAAGGACACTGATATTGTGGAAAAAGAAATGTATATTTTTGAGGATTTGGACGGCACTAAAGTCGCTTTGCGACCGGAAGCCACGGCTTCTCTGGCTCGCGCCTATATTCAACACGGACTTTGGAATCAGCCACAACCCATCAAGGCCTGGTATTGGGGGCCGATGTTTCGGCATGAGCGACCGCAATCCGGCCGTTATCGCAATTTTTATCAGTTTGGTTTTGAAATTTTGGGCGAAGCCGCGCCGATTGCCGATGTCATTATCATTTTGCTTGCTTACAATTTTTATCACGAATTGGGCGTGCCGGTTTCAATTCAAATTAACAGCATCGGTTGCGTCGAGTGCCGCGCCAAATATGTTGAGGAATTGACGCAATATTTCCGCGGTCAGCGCAGTCATCTTTGCGAATTTTGTAAAAAAAGATTGCAAAGAAATCCTATGCGTTTGCTTGATTGCAAAGAAGAGCAATGTCAGCCGGTAAAACAAAACGCGCCGCAAATTTTGGATTCTCTGTGCGATCCATGTCGCGAGCATTTTATGGCCGTGTTGGAATATCTTGATGAATTGGGTCTGCCGTATTTTTTAAATCATTCTTTGGTGCGCGGCTTGGATTATTACACTCGCACAGTGTTTGAGATTTACGCGGCCGGGGAAGAAGGCGCGTCGCAGGCGGCATTGGGCGGAGGTGGGCGTTATGATTTGTTGGTCAGTACTTTGGGCGGTAGGCCAACGCCTGCTTGCGGATTTGCTCATGGGGTGGAAAGAGCGGCGAGTAAAATTAGAGAGGCCGGCCGAGTTTTGCCATTGGATGAAAAAAAAGATGTGTTTATCGCGCAGTTGGGCGAGCAAGCCAGACGCAAAGCAGTTGTTTTGTTTGAAAATTGCCGCAAGGCCGGAATCAAAGTGGCGGAAAATTTTTACAAAAATGGTTTGCGGCCTCAATTGGAAGCCGCGGATAAATTGCAAGTGCCTTACGCTTTGATTATCGGGCAAAAGGAAGTGCAGGACGGCACTGTGATTATTCGCGATATGGAATCAGGCAATCAGGAAATTGTGGATATTAATAAGGCGGTGGGGGAGGTAAAAAAGAAGCTATTTTTGAGTTAATTTAAATAGTGGCGTCAGATTTGACTTTTAGATTGAAATTAAGTATAATCGAAATGAGCGAGACAAAAGAAAACTCTTTTCTTTTGCGAGCGAATGAGATTATATGGCGAAGCCCTATAATTAGATTATAAATAATTAACTCACCGGGAGGTGAAAATTTGTGGCCGAAGTCAAAAGAAAACGAAACGAAAGCTTTGAGGCCTTATTTCGAAGGTTTCAGGACAAAATTCGCCAAAGCGGCAAGATTTTGCAGGCGAAAAAAATCAGATTTCATGCCCCGCAGTTGAACAAAAACAGGCGGCGAAAATCAGCGATTGAAAAAAGCCGCCGCACCAATCTGCGAGAATATTTGATTAAGGTCGGCAAGCTTAAAGAAGAAAAGCCGACTTTTAGAAGATAACATGGCCATCAAAGAAAAAATTGAACAAGATTTGATAACGGCTCTGAAAGCGAAAGAGCCGCGTCTTTCGATTTTGCGAATGTTGAAATCAGCCATCAAAAATGACGAGATTGCCAAAAGAACCAAGGCCGGCACAGGAGAAGATGCTTTGTTGACTGACGATGAAGTTTTGGCGCTTTTGCGTCGGCAAGTGAAACAGTTGGAAGATGCATTGGTTGATTTTCAAAAAGGTAGCCGGGCGGATTTGGTGGAAAAAACGCAGACGGAAGTGGCGGTTATCAAGGCCTATCTGCCGCAGGGTATGACTGATGTGGAATTACAGGCGTTGGTTGATGCTACTTTGGCGGAATTGGGAGAAGCAGGTGCCAAGGACTTGGGAAAAATAATTGGCGCGGTAATGAAAAAAGCCGGCGGTAGGGCTGATGGAAATAAAGTGAGGGAAATTGTATTGAAAAAATTAGGGGGATAAATGCTTGTCTATGGGAGGAGTTGAAAAAAGAAAAATAGTTTTTTGGAAAAAAACTGCCATAATTTTGGGCTTGTTGTTCTTGGCGGTTTTTTTAATTTCTCCGGTTTTGGCGCAAACGCCTCAGTTGGATTTGGGACTGGACTATGCCAAAGCCACTGGCCTTGCCAACACCGACATTAGAATGATTATCGCGAAAATTATTCGCGCGGCTTTGGGACTGGTTGGAATCACCATGATTGGTTTTATCATTTACGCCGGCTGGATGTATATGACATCAGCCGGCAATGAAGAAAAAATT
>JACROI010000022.1 GCA_016214465.1 Candidatus Magasanikiibacteriota bacterium | reverse complement strand
TTTTTACAAATTTCAAAATTAATTTTTTAAAACCCTTTAAAAATTCCAAGTTAAATCCGTCTTTTGGAATAATCAAAGAGCCGCCTAAAGATAAAACAATTATTTCATTTTTTCGCATATTAACAAACCCTCTTTCCTTTTAATCCTTGACAATATCGCGCTTTTTCCTGCACAACCTCAATATTTTTCGCCACGCGGAAACGACTGGGCGTACGATAAGCCGTCTTGCCGGGAGTGGATGTTTTGCGAGAATAATTTTTCATACTAAAATAATTTTCCGTCTTTTTCTTTTTCAATTTCTTCGTCTTCCTCATTATTTTCAAATTTCACCTTAATTTGCTTCACTTTCGCCTCAATATTGCCCAAGTATTTTTTAAGCTCGCCGACAAGCTTAATCCCCTCTTCAAATTTTTTCACGCCTTCTTCCAAATCCACATCACCCTTTTCAAACCATTCCACGAGTTTTTGAAGCTCGTCGTAGGATTTGGCAAAATTGATTTTACTTGTTGTTTTTGCTAACATAAAGTTATCCACCGCATTTAGACATTAGAAAGGAAATATGATATAATTCCCAATCAAACAAACTCCATCAATTTTTTCATTCGTCCCGGTTGTGCCCAGTTACAAGTTCCTTGCATGCGCAATGAACTCAGATACTCCTGAATGAGCGGGTTTGTGAGTTTGTCAAGGACTTGTTTTGCCTCGTGCAAGCTAGCCACACCGATGTATGCATTCAAGGATTGATTACCTTGCCACGAACCCAAACGACTGTCAGGGGATAAAACTTTAGGAGCAAAAAGACTATCGCCAAATGCTTTCCACATTATTTTGTAAGAAGCAAAGCTATATTCGCCAACTCCCATCAAAGCCCACCAAAATCCTTTATTTATCCAAGTGTTGATGAGAACTCCTTTTCTGTTTTGTAATCGTACCTGATATTTTGAAAGATAATTGAAAAGTTCTTTATCTTTTTTTAGTGTTTCAATATCAATGGGTTTCCCATTGTCAAAATGAGGAACAAGAATAATTTTTTCGGGTTTCGGATTTGAAGACGATAGGGTGGTAGAAACTGTTAGAGGAAAAACATATTTCTTACTTATGATTATGTCATCGCCCATTTTATTTTTTAGTTGAACTCGTTCATCGTCCAAAATTTCATGGGCGTCAAAAAAGAAAATATCATTTGCGCCGCAAGTATTTATTCCTTGCCTTGGTTGACAATACTTGGGTAATGAAATTTTTTGGAAATTGTCCAACCTTTTTTCAGTTTCTGCGTTGTCAAAAACAGTCAATGGGTCGGTGAGATTGAAAAGTGGTTTTGCTTTATGAGTTTCCCATTTGTCATTTTTGAAGATGTGATATTTGATTGGAAATTTTTGTTTTTTGTCTCTTTGAAAATGAGCAACGCCATATCTTCCTAGTATGTCTTCGAATATTTTTTTCCCATTAAAATCCAAAATATCTTCAACGGCAAAATCAACTCCACGAATGTTGTAGTTTCTGAACTCTTGATTGGCTCCGTCATTTTGAAAAATGGAAAGCGGAAGAAAGAAAATGGCTTTGCCATTTTCTTTCAAGTTAGAGTGCAGAGCTTTAGCGATGACCAGTGTTGCAATATCTGTCCGTGCATTGCCCAACAATAAGTCCTTTTGATTTTTTACTAAACCAAAAAGAATATACAGATGCTTAATTTTCTCCTTGTATGTTTCCTCTAAGTCAGAAAAGTTCACCCAGGGAGGATTGCCGACTAATAAGTCCGCTTTGATTTCTTTTTCTTGAAAAAAAATATCTCCTTGAATAAAATTTGCCCTGGGAAACTCTATTGAAAATTCTGTCGCAACTGCTTTGTAAAAATTGTTAACATATTTCTGGTTTAATTCAATTCCATAAAGTCGGCCTACTTTGTCGTGGTTTAAATCAATCCCTTGTTTTCGTGCTATGTTCAAAAATGATTTTAGAAAAACCCCCTCGCCTGCTGTCGGATCTAAAACTGTCGCGCCATTCAACCATTCTTTGAAAAAATGTTTCTCCACAAACTTGTCTGCCCATTTTGAGGGAGTGAACACTGCGCCGAACTTTCGCTTGTAATTATCTACTAAATTTAAAGAACTCATAATTATTTCTCTTAAAGTCAAGGATTGACTGAATTCGTTTATCTGCGTCTGCTTTTACCCTCTTGTAGTGAGTCAATGTTAATTCACAGAAAATATCAAAAAACTCTGGATATGAGCGTTCCCATTCTATTTCATCCCACACTTGATTGACTGTATAGTTTAATCTCACTTGACCTGTTCCCAAATTTTCTATTCTGTAACAATTGCTCGGCAAAGTATGAAAAGGGGCGATGCGGATATATTCAATGTCGCGGCTTTCATTTTTTGTTCCTGATTTATTGTGTCCAAATTCCGCAATGACAAAAATGCCTTTATCGTTTGCCATATACTTTAATAGATTTCCAACGGCACAAACACCTCCGTCAGAATAGGAAGTTGTATCGAGATCTTTTGTTTTTACATCAAAGCCAAAAAGCTGTCCTTTCACCTTGCAAGCAAAATCAAAAATCGTTCGCCTGCCCGGAATGTCTAAAGATTTATATCCGAGCTCATTACAGATTTTTGTCCAATTCTGCGTTATCCGTTTCTCAATCATTGCGCCAAAAGCCCGTGAGTCCTCTCGTTCAGAAATTCCTGAGCGAAGCTCCTCAAAGAGCCCGGCAACTTTGTCCTCAATAGCTTTTGATATTTCTTTATAGTCCATAATGTCGCGAGATTAGATTAATAATAGGATTAATGGTCTATTTTTCAAAACTTCCTATTTACTTCCGCTCCTAATTTCCCCTTTCCCAATTCTACCACAATTTCCTCACCTATGGCTACATCCTCGGCGCGACGGATAATGCCGCGCGCTCCACGCACAATGCTGTAACCGCGCGACAACAACCGCGCCGGATCCAAATTTATTAGCATTTTTTGAAAATTATCCAGCCCCTGACAGTAATTTTCCAATTGAAAAAAGAAACTTTCAAAACGATGCTGAAAATTTCCAAACAATTCTTGGCATTTAATCAATGGCGCGCGCGCCTGATGCTCAATCAAAGAAAAAATCCTATCAACTTCATGATTGGTGTTGCTAATTTTATAATTCAAATTTCCTTCCATTTGTTCAATTATAAAATTCAACTCGGAAACTATTTCCGCGCGGCTTGGTACCGCGCGCTCGGCGGCGTTGGAAGGCGTGGACGCGCGAACATCAGCCACAAATTCTGCCAAACACTCATCACGCTCATGGCCAATTCCGCAAATCACAGGCACCTTGGCGCCATACACAGCTCGCGCCACCTCTTCACTATTAAACGCCTGCAAATCCTCCATTGACCCGCCGCCGCGAGTCAAAACGCAAACATCATAATCACCAGCCTGACTGTTAAGCCATTTGAAAGCGCTGACAATTTCCTCAATAGCCAAAGCGCCCTGCACTGTCACCGGAATCAAATCCACCTCCACCCCGCCCAAGCGATTGTTTAAAATCTTTAAAAAATCAGTATAAGCTGCCGCGCCAGGGGAAGTAATCAAAGCAATTCGCGAAGGGAATCGCGGAATTGACCGCTTGCGTTCCAAAGAGAACAATCCCTCGGCAATTAATTTTTTCTTTAACAAATCATATACTTTTTTCAATGTCCCCTCGCCCAACAACTCCACTTTATTCACAGTAACAGAAAATTTGCCGGATTTTTGATAAATTTTCGGGTAGCCAAACACGCGTACTTTCATTCCATCTTCCAAGGGCAATTTCAAATTCCAAGCTGTCATAAAACAAGTGACAACTCCGGACTCGTCTTTTAAATCAAACCAAATCCATTTGCCTTGCGAAACTTTAAAATCCGCCACCTCGCCTTCAATGGCCAAATCATTATACGGAGCGATGGAAGCCAAAGCGTCGTTAAGAAACTGGATGAATTCGGAAACGGAAAAAATTGTCATATAACAAAATAGCGCGTGGATATATTGTAGCAAATTTTTACTCTTTGGTCACTTCCTTCCAATCACTCCTTATTTCCACATCACCATCAGTATCAGTGCGAAAAATTTTCACGCCCCGCCGCTCCAGGCGGCGCAGGGTGCGCGAATGCGGATGGCCAAAATCATTGCCAACACCGGAAGAAATTACGGCGATTTCCGGCTGAATGGCCTTTAAAAATTTATCGCCGGTTGAAGAATGAGAACCATGATGAGCAACTTTCAAAACATCCGCGCGCAAATCCACCTTGTCTTTTAATAATTCCTCCTCCACTGGCGTTTCCGCGTCGCCGGTAAATAAAAATTTCGTCTGCCCATAAATCAATTTAAAAACAATGGAAACATTATTCAAATTATTTATTTTCACAAATTTTGATTCTTCCTGCCATTTGATTTCCATTCCTGATAAATCTTTATTGGGGTATAAAAAATCCAATTTTACGCCGCTTTCCAAGTCCAAAACTTGCGGCTTATTCACTATTTTCATCGTGATATTTTTGGCTTTTACCAATTCCAGCCATTCCATAAATGCGTAAGTGGTGTGCGCCACGCCGGAATAATAAATTTCGCCCACATCATATCTTGATAAAACAGAAACTAAACCATCCAAATGGTCGGCGTGCGGATGAGTCAGAATCATATAATCAATTTTCTTTTTCCCCAAAGGCAAATATTTTCCCAATTTGGCCAGCACTTTATCATCCGGCCCACCGTCAACCAAAATCGTTTTGTCTTGCGGAGTGATTATCAAAGCCGAATCACCTTGACCCACATCAAAAAAAATCACCCGTAACGAGGAAGTTACGGTATTGTCTGAACTGAAAACTGGATTTGTGGCGATTTTCACCGGCTCGCGATAAAAAATCAAGCCAATAATAGAGATGGCAACGAAGATAAAAGCAAAAAATAATTTATTTTTCATATTTATCATTAGAAGCGCGCCTATATCTCCATCCAATCCAAATCAAAATTGCGTACGCCAAAAACATCATCCACCACGACATTTGCGGAACTGCAATCGCCGCCCATCCCCAGCCAGAAAAATATTCCACTACTTTAATAATGTAGGTTAGGGGCAGCCAGACCACCGAACCCCATACTTGTCCAAGCGGAAAATACAACAAACCCAAAATCATAGCGCCAAAACCCAAAGCCATAGTGTAAGGAATGGCCGGCAAAATCAATAAATTCACTATTGGCGCGACCAAAGAAAAACTGCCGAAAGAATAGGCGATCAAAGGCGCGGTGGCCAAAATGGCGCTTAAAGTTGTAAGCAATGATTCTTTAAAACCTAAAATTTTGGGCCAGCGCCGGCTATAATTTTCCAAAATCGGAGATAGATACAAAATTCCCAAAGTTGACGCGAAAGACAGTTGAAATCCGGCGTCAAAAAAAATCAGCCGCGGATTAAACAACAACATTAAAAAAGCCGTAAAAACCAAAACCCGACCGACTTGACTCAATCGCCCAAGATGACGCGCCCACAACACGATAATGCCCATAAGCCCGGCTCGCACCACTGACGCGCTGGCTCCTGTTAGTAAAACAAAAACCGCAATTAAAACAACTGATACCCAAAAAGCCCGCTGACGCGGAACGCTCAAACCCTGTAAAATAGCGAGAATGGCCGCGGCTATGATGGTGATGTTGTAACCGGAAACCGCGATAATGTGCGCCGTGCCGGTGCGGCTAAAAGCATTTTTCAAATCTGCGGGAATTGATTGGCGCGCGCCATACAGCAATCCGCCCAAAAATGACGACTGCGGTTCCGGCAAAATTTTATTCACCCCCTCAACCAAAATATTTTTTAACACCAAAATTTTTCCGTAAGCCCAATTGCCGCGGCCTGATGCAACTTCTTTAATCCGCGCGTTCAAACACACGCTCCACACGCCTTGCCGCGCCAAATATGCGGGATAAGAAAATTTCTGTTCACCATCTTCACTGTCCAACGGCTTAGTTAAATTACAATTTAATTTCAGAAAGTCGCCATAATGATATTCCGGATAACGATCCAGATACATTATCATTTTGCCATTCACGGCGCGCGGTTGGTCACCGCTTGTAATAACTTTTAATTTCTGAACATTCAAAATTATTTTCTGCTTGCCGTCAAACAGGGGCTCGTAGGAAATAATCCCTTCCACCGCCACCCAGCGATCATGATAAAAAATCAAACTAGACGGCGCAAACGGAGGTTCGGTTATGGCAAAACGAAAAAAAGAAAAAAAGAAAAAAAGAGCGCCAAAAGACAGCAGGCGCCATTCCTTTTTTGGCCAAACCACTGCAACAGCGACTATTAATAAAATTAAAATAAAAATCAGCTGGCTCGAATCGTCTCGGCTGATTTTCAAAACAGGCGCGGTAACCGCGCCGATAATAAAACTGCTCAAAACAAAAATAAAAACACCGGATTTGGATTGGGCTAGTTTGTGTAAGAACATGTTCCCATAGTCATTCCGAGCGAAGCGAGGAATCTTTTCCAAAGATACTTCTGGCTTTGCCCTCAGGATGACACGACAATATTCACCAATTTTTCCTTCACATAAATCACTTTTTTTGGCGCTTGTCCGGCCAGCCACTTTTGGATAGTGGAACTCGCGATGGCTTTGTCTTTAGCCGTTTCCTCTGTCAATTCATCAGTTGAAATCTCAAATTGGTCGCGCAATTTTCCATTCACTTGCACTACGATAATTTTGGTCAGGTCTTTGGCCTTAACTGCATCAAACTTTGGCCACACCGTAAAAATAATGGATTTTTTTTCACCCAAAGCCTGCCATAATTCTTCGCACATATGCGGGGCAAAAGGAGACAACAATTGCAACAAAATTTTATAATCCACAATTGAAACTTTATCCAAATCAGCCAAAGCATTGGTTAAAATCATCAACGCGGAAATTGCCGTGTTAAATCTCATGGCATCAATATCAGATGTAATTTTTCTAATTGTTTGGTGGAGCAATGATTCAATTGGCGATTCATTGTCGCACAATTTTTCCACTAATCCCCATACTTTATCCAAAAATCGTCTCACGCCAACCAACCCTTGAGTGCTCCACGCGCATGGCTGGTCAAACGGCCCCATAAACATTTCGTAAACGCGCATGGCATCGGCGCCATAATTCAAAATCACATCGTCGGGATTGATAACATTGCCCCAGCGCTTACTCATTTTGCGTCCGTCTTCTGCCAAAATTAAACCAACATGCTGCATTTTTGTAAACGGTTCTTCATGGCTCACGGCGCCAATGTCAAATAAAAATTTATGCCAAAAACGCGCGTAAATCAAATGGCGCGTGACATGCTCAGCGCCGCCAACATAAATATCCACCGGCGACCAATACTTTTCTTTTTCTTCATCAACTAAGGCCTTGTTGTTATGCGCGTCAATATAGCGCAAATAATACCAACATGACCCGGCCCACTGCGGCATGGTGTTGGTTTCCCGTTTGGCGGGTTCACCACACTGCGGACATTTGGTATTGACCCACTTGTCAATTTTGGCCAAAGGCGACTCTCCAGTGCCGGTTGGTTCGTATTTATCAACTTTGGGCAATTCCACAGGTAAATCCTTTTCAGGCACAGCCACCCACCCGCATTTCTCGCAATGAATCAAAGGAATCGGCTCGCCCCAATATCTCTGCCGAGAAAAAACCCAATCGCGAATTTTATAATTTACCTGCTGTTTACCCACTTTATTTTTTTCCAACCATTGAATCATTTTTTCTTTGGCTTTTGCCGTGGACAAATTATTTAAAAAATCTGAATTAACACTTATGCCATCAAATGTAAAAGCACTTTTTTTAACATCACCGCCCTTAACAACTTCTTTAATTTCCAAATTATATTTTTTCGCAAATTCCCAATCGCGCTCGTCATGTCCTGGCACGGCCATTATGGCGCCTGTTCCATAGCCCATTATTACATAATCCGCCATCCAAATTGGCAATTCTTCGCCATTCACAGGATTCACAGCCATCACTCCTTTCAATTCCACGCCTGTTTTTTCTTTGGTCAAATCCGCGCGCTCCAAATCCGATTTATTTTTCGCTTTGGCAATATATTTTTCAACTTCCTGCCTGTTAGTTATTAATTGCAAATTACCAGCCACTAAAAAATGTTCCGGCGCCACCACCATATATGTCACGCCAAAAAGGGTATCAGGACGAGTGGTGAATATATTTAATACGTCATTGCGAGGAGCCAAAGGCGACGCGGCAATCTCTCCTTTTTTATCACGGGATTGCTTCGCTCCGCTCGCAATGACATTAAAAAACACCTCCGCCCCCTCGCTTTTTCCAATCCAATTTCTCTGCATGTCTTTAATTGACTCTTGCCATTCTGGCAATTTTTCCAAATCATTGAGCAATCGCTCGGCATAGGCGGTAATTTTCAAAACCCATTGTCGCATTGGCTTGCGCTCAATTACAGTTTCGCATCGTTCGCACTTGCCGTCTTCCAAATCCTCATTTGCCAGTCCTGTTTGACAAGACGGACACCAATTGATCGGCTCGTTGGACTCAAACGCCAAACCGCGTTTGAACATTTGTAAAAATGCCCATTGAGTCCATTTGTAATACTGCGGACAGGTGGTATTTATTTCCCTACCCCAATCATAAGTAAAACCAAATTGTTCCAACTGTCTTTTGAAAGTAGCGACATTACGCTCCACTGCTTCGCGCGGATGCACATGATTTTTCAAAGCGTAATTTTCCGCCGGCAAACCAAACGCGTCCCAACCCATGGGGTGCAGAACATTATATCCCTGAGCCATTTTCATTCTGGAAATTACATCGGTGGCAATATATCCCTTAGGATGTCCTACATGCAGGCCCACACCTGAAGGATACGGAAACATATCCAAAATGTATTTCTTGGGTTTGTTAAAATCATCCCTCACGCGAAAAATATTCTCATTCTCCCAGTATTTTTGCCACTTTTTCTCAGTTTTCTGAGGATTATACTTATCCATATCAATAGAAACATTTTAACAAATAAAGGCGCGTATGGCAATACGCGCCTATTCTTTATTAAATTCACTTCATCCACACCTTTTTCGCCTCGTCATAAAGCGAGCTGTCGCCTTTTTTGTCTTTTAACCAATACCAATACTCCACGCCCCACAAATACGACTCGGCAAAACCGGTGCGGCGGGCAAAACTCACTGCCTCGCGAAATTTTACCACATCCATGGAATGCCGCTGTTCTTCCAGAGTGATTCTATTGATATCTTCGCGCAACCATGGCTCGGCTTGCAACTCGGCGATAATCGCTCCAGCCGGATAAATCCCGGCCAAACGCGCTTTCCAGTAATAAAGCGCGGGCGGAATCAGATATTTATAATTCCAATACCCGACATATTTATTCCACACAACGCGATAAAGTGTTGTGCCGAAAAAATCACCCAATCGCGACGCCGGCCGCCACCAGCCCAATTCCCCGCTGTCAGTAATCAACACCGGCCGAAAATCCATTGATTTTATCAAAGCGATTTCTTTTTTCACAAATTCCTTGTCCGCCGCGCCGCACTTGCCAAACCAATTTACCAATGGCTCGTTATCAACTTGCCACATTATGATATTGCTCTGTTTTTTGTAATGCTTAACAACGGCCTGCAACATCTTAATCACCCTGGCCTGCTTTTTATCCATGGGCAAATTTCGCGCCCAATCCGGCGTATGGCATTCCGGCCAATGCGGCAACCGTTCGCCAATGGCCATAATAATCTTAACATTTCTCTTTTTGGCTTCACTAACCTGCCAATCCAAATCGCTAAAATCAAATTTGCCGGATTCTTTTTCAATTTTCGGCCAATACGACAACAAGCGTAAATTACGCACTTTCAAATTATCCAGCATGTCCAAATATATCTTTTTCCAATCCAGTCCCAAATACTCTGCTTGCGGCTGGCTGAAAGTAACGCCAAAAATCATTGAACGACTGTTGGAATAATCGCGCGTCCAGAAAAAAACTAAAAATACCACCAGCAAAACCGAAATGGATATTAAAATTTTTTTCATACTAAACCAATAAATACAACCCGGCGCCGATTAAAACAATCGCGCTAATTTTTTGCGTTAAAACAACCCCGCGCAATTTCTCCTCTAACACTTGCGGCCGCAATCGCGCCAAAATCAAAATCATTATCAACAAAAACACATATTGCAAACCTTGCAAAGCATTGACAATTGTCACGCTGGAAATGGAGATCGCGTAATTAATCAAAAGAAAACTTGCCGCGCCGGCAACCTGCCCAAATAAAAACAGCGGCCCGGCTTTTTGAACTGTCTTTTCACTAGGATGAAAAATATCGCGCCGATTAGCGGCGCTATACAACAAAAATAATCCGCCGATAAAAGTGGTGATTCGCAACCAAACAAAACCATTTATAAAAGAAACATTATTGTAAGCCAGTTTGGTGAGTGTGTAAGAAACTCCAAACATCAAGGCGGAAATTCCCGCATACCAAAAACCGACAACTAAATTTTTCTTGCTACTCTTGCCCAGAGAAATAAAAACGGTACCGATGATTATTAAAATAAAAGCAAGCGGTTGTTTTCCTACCAGCCGCTCTCCCAACAGAAAAAAAGAAAAAATAAAAACAAAAATCGGCGACAAGCCGCCGATAAATGGCGTAATACGCGATGATTCGTTTACTGCCAACCCCTTAAAAAGATGCAACAGCGCGCAAGTGAAAGTAACACCAGCCGCCAAAACTATGGCCAAATTCCACCAACCAATCCAGCCAAATCCCCACGGTATTAAAATCAGTCCCGACAATCCCAAGGCGCTGATGTAAAACGCGTATACTGCCGAATTGGAAATCTTTTTAGAAATCAAAAACTTATCCACCACTGCCGCGATGGCGTTTAAAAAATACGCGACGGCTGTAATTAAAAGCCACATAACTTAAATCACTCCTCGGCCTTTCATGGACTCGCCCAAACGGCGCAGAGCCACGATAAAAGCGGCCACGCGCATAGTCACTTTTTGTTTCTCGCGCGCCTGCCACACCGCGTGCAGAGCCGCGGCCAATTTATCTTTCATCCGATTCAAAACCTCTTCTTCTTTCCAAGAATACCCATAAAGATTCTGCACCCATTCCAAATAGCTTCCGACAACTCCGCCGGAATTGGCCAGCACATCCGGAATCACCAAAACATTTTTTTTCGCGAGCTTGATATCGGCCTCTGAATCAACCGGGCCGTTGGCCAGTTCTAAAATAATTGGCGCTTTGATACGATTGGCATTTTTAGCCATGATTTGATTTTCCAATGCCGCCGGCACCAGCACATCGCAAGGCAATTCCAACAATTTCTGGTTGCTTACAGCTTGATAATTTTTGCAATCGCACACTGAACCGGAGCAATAACAGCCGGCCAAAAGTCCCTTGCTCTTTTTTGTTTCCATCAAATTATCTATGTCCATGCCAATTCCGCGCTTGTCAAAAATACCGCCTTTGGAATCAGATACGCCCACAATTTTCATCCCGGCTGCCTGGCTGGCTTTAGCAAACCAATAACCCACATTGCCAATGCCCTGAATCATCACTTTCATTTTTTTCGGGTCTTTTTTCAATTTTTTCAAAACCTCGGCTAAGATAAAAAAACCACCCGTGCCTGTGGCCACCTCGCGTCCTTCCGAGCCGCCAATGGCAATGGGCTTGCCAGTTACCACCGCCGGTTTATACTCGCCCACCAAATTGCTAAACTCATCCGCGATCCAGCCCATAATCTTCGCATTGGTGTTCACATCCGGCGCCGGAATGTCCTGTTTTGGCCCAATTGCCCAACGCAAAGCTCGGGTGTAACTACGAGTCAAATGCTCCAATTCATGCTCGGATAATTTTTTCGGGTCAAGTTTAATGCCGCCCTTGGCCCCGCCGTATGGAATATCAGCCACCGCGCATTTTATGGTCATCCAAAAAGCCAAGGCCTTTACCTCGTCCAAAGACGCGTGTGGATGATAACGAATACCGCCCTTGAACGGCCCGCGCGCGTTGTTGTATTGCACACGATAGGCCTCAAACGCCTCCACCACGCCATTATCTTTTTTCAAAGGCAAAGACAATTCAATCACGCGCTGGGGTTTTCTTAACACTTCCAAAACCGCCGGCTCCAAATTCATGGCCTGGGCCGCTGTTTTCAATTGATTCAGAGCTGATTTAAAGACAGACATATTTTTATTTCACAGCACTCCGCTTGCTAAAAAAATACTTTACTTTAACATCTCCAACAACTTCTCTTTCGCTTGCGTCCCCATTACTCGTTCAGTTTCTTTGCCGTTTTTAAAAACAATAAAAGTGGGAATGCTCATAACTTCATATTTTTGCGCCAAATCATTGGCCTCGTCAACATTGATTTTGGCGACTTTAAAATTCTGACCGGCGGCGGCCAATTCCTCCACAATAGGCAACATCATTTTACACGGCCCGCACCAAGTGGCAAAAAAATCCACCAGCACTGGTACGCTGCTTTCCAAAACCTCTTTTTTAAAATTGTCTTTATTGAGTTCTAACATAAATTTTAATTTTTAATCCGACTTATAAAAATAAAAGCCACTTATATATTGGCACGATATTAATCTTCGCGCCCTTAACAATCAATTCGTCTTCTTCATCTTCATTTAAAATTAAACCTTCCTTCAAACCGTATTTTTCCATAGCCGACAATAGTCCGGCCAGCTCTCGGTCTTTATTTGTATCATCCAACCGCTGGCCAACCTGAATCGCGCCGACAACTTTATTTTTCTTTTGCAAGATAAAATCGCATTCTTTTTTTGCTGTAAAATAAAAAACAGAGAAATCCCGACGGGTCAATTCGTTAAAAACCAAATTTTCCAAAATTCGTCCGTCATTTCCTCCGGGCGATAAATTAATCTCTTGATATAAACCAATATCGCAAAGATATGATTTGTCCGGATTATAAATCTGCTGTTTGACGGAAAAACTGTGTTGGTGAACAAAATAAAACAAAAAAGAATCTTCTAAGTGGGAAAGATAATTTTTCACCGTCATGACATTTTTGACTTTGGTCATTTGGCTGATTTTGCTTAAACTTAACGGAGCGCCGATGTTGGATGCCAAAAATAAAACAATTTCCCGCAAACTGGCTTCGTATTTGATACGATGCCTCAAGACAATATCGCGATAAATAATGTTGCGCAGATATTCTTCAAGCAATGGGCGAAAATTATTTTTTACCACCTCTGGGAAACCCCCTATATTCAAAAAATCGCGAAAAATCTTTTTAATCCCCGCTTTGTCTTCTTTTTTTAGCCAAGCAACATTCTTTATCTCGCGATTGGCGCGATAATGATAAAACTCTTTGAAGGAAAGCGGAAAAAGACACATGGGAAAATTACGACCGGTCAGCGCCGTGCCAATTTCCTTTGACAACAGAGAAGCGTTGGAGCCGGTAATAAAAATTTTGTATTTATCTTCCTCCAAAAGCCGGCTGATAAATTTTTCCCAACCGAGGATATTTTGTATCTCGTCAAAAAATAAAAAAATCTTTTGTTTGCCGTCTGAATTAAACAATTCGCGATACGCCTCCAAAAGTGCGTCAAAATCCTGCGCCGTAAAATTCAACATTTTCTCACTCTCAAAATTAACATACAAAAAATTGTCTTCTCCGTTATTTAGTTCCTTTTTTAATTTTTTCCAAATTAATTTCATCAAATAGGACTTGCCACAACGACGCACGCCGGTAATTATAACCGCCTCGCGCAAACGGCAAATATCCATGAACCTTGGATCAAGCAAAATGTCTCTTTTTATTATCCGTTCGGTCTGCAAAAAAATATCCCTTTGTTCTAAAATAATTTGCTTTATTTCCGCTAATTTTAGCATAAAAACTTGCTTTTTCAATATATTATAACACCATTATAATATATTCATCGAAACTTTACAATAGAGGTATAAAATAATAAAATTCAGTATCCAAAGATCAGTTATTTCTTAAACACGACCGAGAGGCGGAAGCCGTTGCTGTCCCACGAAGACCCGCGATGATTGCCGTCGACAGACCCGGCGCCACCGTTGCCCGAGTGGCCGACGACCAAACGGTGGCCGCTATCAGTGTTATCCTGTTTAAGAAATGGGGTGGAAGTCCACTCATAAGTGTTTGTCTGGCTATTTTCAGGCCGCAGATTGGTCATTTGTTGATTGCCGACAAGCGCCGGAGTGAGAATTACCTTAAAATCAAGAACGGATAAATGTTTACCGGTTAATACGTCTTGAATTTTCTCTTTTACTTTTGGCAATAATTTTTCCTTTATGTCATCCCAGCTTAGCTTGAATCGATTCGCTTCTTTGCCAAAGACCTCATGGATAATCGGGAGTAAAGGATCCAGTGTCGCGTCAGCGCCCTCTTTAGTTCCATATTGCTGTGAG
>JACROI010000013.1 GCA_016214465.1 Candidatus Magasanikiibacteriota bacterium | reverse complement strand
CCTGGTGGCGGTTGGCAATGAGTGGTATCCGATGAAAATAACTGATTTACTAACTGTTAATGTCTTGGGATGGATTTTAGCCATCGGGACTTTCAGCGTATTTTTATGGCGGGTAAAAACCGGCGGAACGGCAGTGAACAAAGAAAAATTCGGACAGATTTTGACTTTGTACATTTTTTCCGGCCTGTTAGCGGTGATGACTCTCAAGTCAATGCGTTTTATTGAATACTTCGCTCCGTTTTTCATTTTAGCCAACGGCTTTTTGTTGGATTTTTCTTTGCCGGGAAATTTCGCGCCGGCAGCTGAATTAAAAAAATTCTGGAAAAACAATGCCGTGAATAAAATTATTGTTTCCTATTTGCTGCGAGCGAATGGTTGAAAAAAAATACGCCAGAGCGCAGTTTGATATTCCACACTCAATGGGCTGACTGGCCAATGCTTTTTTATCACAACAGTAACAATGTCTACATTGCCGGAATGGATCCAACATTTTTTTACCGCTATGACCAAAAACTTTACAAAACTTGGGTGACTATCGGCGCGGGACAAGAAACAAAACCGGAGAAAAAAATTAAAAACGATTTTGGCGCAAACATTATTTTATTAAAACTCACGGAAAAAAAATTGCTGGAACAAATAGAAAAAAATTCACAATTTGTTTTAAAATACGAAGATAAAGAAGCGAAAATTTTTGAAATTAAATAAAATATGCGATCAGAAACAAATTCTGATTTAAAATTTATTTTAATTCTCTCGGCCATCGTGATGCTGATAATTTCACTGCCGTACTTGTATTTGTATTTCCAAACACCGACCGGAGCCGTCTATTTCTGGACTTCCATGCTAAATCCGGCCGATATGCCTGTTTATTTTTCCTACATAGAACAAACCAAACAAGGTCATTTGTTGTTTTCGGATTTATACACCAGCGAACCGCATCAGCCATTTCTCAATATTTTTTTGTTAGCCGTCGGCCTAACGGCCAAATTTTTTAATCTTAGCGCGCCCATAATTTTTCATTTAACGCGTTTGACGCTCATTCCATTTTTCATCTGGACTTTGAAAAAAATAATTGATTTTTTTGAGCCACATTGGCATCCGCGCTTGCTGCTGGTTCTGATAACCTTCACCACCGGTTTTGGGCTTCTGCTGGCGCCTTTGATGAGCCGCGAGAACATTTTTCAAGTCGGCGCCGGCCTGGATTTGCTGGCTGCCGAAGCCACTCCTTTTATGAGCATGTTTTACAGCGGACATTTTATTTTATCTTGGCTGGCCTTACTCTGGTCGATTATTTTTACTATCAAAAGCTATCAAAAACAAAGCTGTCTTTACGCCGTTGCCGCCGGTATAATTAATTTATTTTTCTTTCAATTTCATCCCTATTATGCGCCGCTAATCTTTATTTTTTCCTTGACAATTTTACTATATGCTTTGTTTAAGAAAAAACTAAAAAATATCTGGTTTTTTCTTTTACAAATGACCATTCCTTTGCCAAGCATTATCTATTACTTTTATTTATTCTTTACAGACGAACGGGCGTCTATTTTTTTGTCACAAAATTATCTGCCCAGTCCTGCTTGGTGGGTTACTTTATTTTCCTTTGGCTTTTTAGGACCTTTAGCCATCGGTGGCCTGGCTATTCTGACAATCAAAAAACAATGGTCGGAAAAATATCTTTTTCTTTTTTTCTGGCTAACCGCGACCGCGCTCTTACTCTACTCACCTTTGCGTTCGCAAAGACGATTTATTGAAGGAATGTTCATTCCAATTTTTTTCTTCGCGCTGGTCCCTTTTAAAACCGCCTTTGTTCAAAGATACTTAAATGCCAGACACACTGCCTGCCTAATTGTAGTTATTATTCTGTTTCTTTTTTCTTCTCAAACCACTTTCACTATTTTATATTTACACTATCTATCGCCCAAACAATGGCCACAGGCCATTTATTTTGACAAGTCAATAATTCAGGCCGCGCAATGGCTAAAAAATGAGACAACCGCGCGAGATATTATCATGGCCGCCACAGACAATGGCAACATTATACCGAGCATAAGCGGCCGCCGCGTCTTTGCCGGCCATCTTGGCGAAACTCTTTTTTTTGATTTAAAAAAAACGGTCATCTCTGATTTTTTTCGCAACCAAAAAGATAATAAAAGAATAGATTTTTTAGCTAATCATAAAATTTCTCTAATTTTTTGGAGCAAAGAAGAAAAGGCCTTGGGTAATTTTCAACCAGAAATAAAAAAATATCTGCAAAAAATTTACGATAAAGATTGGGTGCAAATTTATCGTGTCTTATGAAAATCAATTTGACCATTCCAATCTATAACGAGGAGCTTGTCTTAGCGGAAAATGTCCAAAAAATTTTGAATTTTATCACACAAGGTATTGAATTACAATCGCATCAATGGCAAATAATTTTGGCTGATAACAAATCAACCGATAAAACGACTAAAATCGCCCAATCCCTGGAAAAAAAACATCCTAAAAAAATAAACTATCTGCGGATTGATAAAAAAGGCAAGGGGCGTGCTATTCGCGCCGGATGGCAAAAGTTTCCGGCTGATTACTACATTTTCATGGACGCGGATTTATCCACTGATTTATCCACCTTGCCGCACCTAATTGAAGAACTGGAAAATAACGCGGATGTTGTTATCGGTTCGCGTTATCTGCCAAAGTCAGTAATCCAACGCTCGTTTGGACGCAAAATAATTTCTAAAATTTATCATTGGCTGGGACAACAAATTTTAAATTTGCCTTTTTCCGATTTGCCTTGCGGTTTCAAAGGAGTGAATCAAAAAATCATTGACAATGTTTTGCCGCGAATCAAAAATCAAGAATGGTTTTTTGACACGGAATTATTGTATCGCGCGCAAAAAGAAAAATACAAAATAAAAGAAATGCCGGTCAAATGGACCGAAACATTAAATCAAAAAAGAAAAAGCCGGGTTGGACTTTTGCGGGTAAGCGCAAAATATCTGACAGAATTGTTAAAAATAAAAATGGCCTCTGATTAGAGGCCATTTTTATTATTTAATTTGCGGTAAAGGCAAAGGCGGTTGATAATACTGATTGGAAGTAGCGCGAATCAAGTAAGTGATAACTAAAAGATTAATACCAAAAGCAGATAAAATAATAACAAGACCAATAATGGCATTGCGAATGTGCGTTTTAGCTTGAGTGGTTTTTTCTTCTTCGCCACCGGCTGTCATCCAGAGATAACCGGCATAGACCACATAGGCGATAAAAATCGTGCCTAAAACTCCCAAAAAGACATTGATAAAACGCGCCACAACAAGGCGCGGGTCTTTCGCGCTCAAACCGGAAGTGGCGCCAGCCACATCCATCTGGCCGGTAATCTCGCCCACAATATCAGGCGCAACCGGTGGGTCGGCCAAGACAGGCAAAGCCGCGAATAAAGAAAAAGAAAATAAAATTGAAAATAAAAGATACTTCATAAACAAAAATTATCCGCCAAAAGTGGCGCTGATGATTGAGGTAACGACAAATCGCGACAAACCGTAAGAAGCCAAAACAATAATCATACCAATCAGGCCATTGTATAAATACGCTTTGGCTTGGGTGGTTTTTTCTTCATCGCCGCCGGCAGTGAACCACAAATAACCGGCATAAAAAGTCAGACCTAGAAAAACCGTGCCCAAAATGCCCAGAGCGATATTGATAATCGCGCCGACAGTCGCGGCCATGGAATACTGGTCAGTTGTTTGCGATGGATAACCGGCGGCCGCGCCGGTATTTTTTAAAAGATTCACTGATTCCGGCTCCACTGCCAAAACAGGCGCGACTAACAAAAAACTGAAAATAAAAATTAACAAAAATTTCTTAAACATATTATTTTAACAAACCTGTGCCCGAAGCCACAGTTAGACGATAAATTATAAAATAAGTGACAAAATAAGCTGATAAAACAATAATTAATCCAATCAAGGCCATGCTGATAATGCTTCTAGCGCGCTTGGCTTCTTCTTCATCTTCGCGCGCGATAAACCAGATATAGCCGCCATAAAAAGTCAAAGCCATGAAAAGCGTGCCAACCAAAACCAGCGCGGTTTTAATATAGCCGCCAATGACTTGTTCCAATGACTTGGTTACTCCGCCTGTTTTTGTTAAAGTATCAACACTGCTTTTTAGGGCATCTAATCCTCCTTTTGGGACTTTTGGAACTTGGCCTGAAGCGCTACTGCCACCTTGCGCTGACTGAGCATATTCATCACAACTTTTAAACGATTCTGAATATTGACCAGAAAAAGCAGCGCACTCATCGTCTGTCTCTTTCATTTCACATTGTAAAACTCCGCTATAATCTTCTTTAATACAAACTCCTTTTGCCTGCGCATCAGGAATAATTCCCAGCCAAAAAGAAAAAAATAATAAAACTATCAAACTCAAACCGATTCTTTTACTGACCAACCGATTGCAAAGCATAAGACAAAATAAAATATGTAATCACATAAGCTATGAGCACTACGGCCATGCCAATCGCGGCCATAGTGATAGTGTCTTTGGCTTTGGTGGCTTCGGTTTCGTCACCGCGCGCTATCATCCAAGTGTAACCGCCATAAACCATTAAAAGCAGAAAAATCACACCCACCAAGGCCAGTCCTGTTTTGATATATCCGCCAACTGTTTCTTCAAATGTTTTTGGCGCCACATCGCCGTAAAAACCTTTGCTCACATTGCCTAATTTTGTGCCGATATTTTTAAAATTACCGACCGGAGTTCCGGCAGAAGGACTGCCTGGTTGCTCGGGAGCAGGCGTTATACCGCCGCCAGCTTCGCATTTCTGTAAACAACTTACTACACTTTCAGGAGCTAACGCATTACAGGCGCTACAATCAAGAGCTGCGCCTGTTTCAGATTCTTCTCCAACACACGGACTTTCTCCACTAGTTACAGCGTATGTCCATCCGTCTTCACATTTTTGATAAAGAGCCCAACTCTTACAAAAATCACCTTGTTTACACCAAGCTGCAGGTGTCAACGCAAATGTATTTTCCACTATTAAAAAACTCCCAAAAAACACAACAGAAAAAAATAACACTAAAAAATATCTCATAACTATTGTACAACAATATATTTGATAATAAACTGCGTGGCGGCGTAAGAGGCAATGGTAATCATCAAGCCAATCACCGCCATAGTGATGGTGTCTTTGGCTTTGGTGGCTTGGGTCTCGTCGCCTTTGGCAGTCATCCACAAAAATCCGCCATAAACCATTAAAATCAAAAACACAATGCCCAAAACCGCCAAGGCGCCGCTGATAATGCCGGTGGCGTATACTTCGGGCGTTTTTACTTTTTCTACTCCGGCTTTGCCAGCCACTGTTCCCGCCCCGCTAAGAGCACTTTTAAGATTATCAACCGCGCCAACGCTCATTGGCAAGAGTAAAAATATAATCGCGAATAATGTAAATAATTTTTTTTTCATAATAGTTCGACATCACGAGCCGAGCCAAGCGAGGCGTGGTGATCTCGTGATTTTTAATTTCAAATGACGAGATTGCTTCACTCCTTTCAGTCGCTCGCAATGACTTTAAATTCCCATTGCTACAAACACATATGTAGTTATAATATAGGCCGCACCGGTAATGGCCAAACCAATCACCGCGTCAATAATAATATCCTGCGCTTTGTCCGCCTGCTCTTGCTTGCCGCGCGCGTTCATCCATAAAAATCCGGCGTAAAGCATCAATGCCAAGAAAAAAATACCGATGAAAGAAAGCGCGGCGCCGACAATCGTGCCGATTTTCCCCTGAATGCTGCCAGTTTTGGGTATGCCTGCTTTGCCAGCAGTATCGTCTAAACCATAAGCATCGGCCAAAACAGCGGAGGCGGAAAATAAAAACAAGACAATGGAAGAAAAAATATATTTTATTTTTGACATAGAGAGAATTAATTTTCAATTTTCAATAGTCATTGCGAGGAGCGAGTGAGCCTTTAGCCGCGAGCGAAGCGTGGCGGGACGAAGCAATCTCATGTAATCTGCGAGATTGCTTCGCTCCTGCCTGCCGACAGGCAGGTCGCTCGCAATGACAATAAAACTAAAAACTGAAAACTATTTTAGATCCGAGGGCGGATGAGTTGGATTTACCAAACAATTTTTGCTTAAGCAAATGCCGGCTAAAAAATTGTTTAATAAATCACTGGCCCAACCGCCCTATAAATTTTAATCACACCGAATTACGCAGTCGCTTTTGTCAAACTGTTAATCACAAAGGTGGCAATAGCGTAAGCAGACAAAATAATCGCCAAGCCAATAATGCCGGCAAAGATTCTGTTACGCGCCTCGCCGGTTTTTTCTTCATTGCCTCCGGCAGTCATCCATTCAAATCCACCAATCAAGATAATGACTACTGCGACAATACCCAATAGACCCAAAGCTACATTGATAATACTGGCGACAGTATTGCGTACATCTTTTTCTCCCAAACCAGTGGCTTTGCCATAATTAATTCCTAAAGCATCATTAGTTCCGACAGGATTGAGTGGAGTAGCTGGATTTTCACCATATGCTGCTAATACCGGCAACGCGAACAAACTTACCACAAATAAGCTCAACACAAACGATAAAATTTTCTTTTTCATCTACATTCACCTCCTCTCTAATTATTTTATTTTGCACTTTTCATTTGCTTCAGTAGCTTTTCCTAAACAATCCTGCACACATCCAGTTTTTACTTCAGTTGTAGCTGTCACCTGATTATCACAATATGCCATGCATTTACCCTGTTCTTCCAAAGCTTCCACTGACCACAAAAATACATCTCTCCCCTTCTTTATTTTATCAGGACTGCCGCCGGAGGTCAACCAAAGAAATCCACCATAAATGAAAAAGAGCAAGGCCAAAGAGCCGGTAATGCCCAAGCCGGCTTTGATCAAACGCGCGCCCAAGTCCAAAATGTTCGTGGTGCCAAGAGGATTGGGCAGAGGTATTGTTGCCGGAGCGGCTAAAACAATGTTGGGTAATAATAAAAAGGCGAAAATTATCAATGTCATTGCGAACGAAGTGAAGCAATCTCGTAGTTTAAATATGAGATTGCTTCGTCGCTTCGCTCCTCGCAATGACAGTTGTTGGGTAGTCCGGCCCTTGCAATGACAAGAGGACGCTCGGAATGACATACTATTTAATCGCTTCAATAACATAATTCAAAATCAAATAACTGAAAAAAATCATGGCCAGACCCAGCCCGGCCCACAGCATAATCTGAGTGGCGGATTTGACTTGTTCAGGATTACCGCGCGCGTTCATAAATTTAATTCCGGCGTAGACAATAATCATCAAGGCGATTGAGCCGACCACACCTAAAATATATTTGACGATGGAACCGATGAGAAAAGAAACCTCAACATCGCCAACTGGATTGGTTAATGGTGTAATATCATTGATATTGTAAGGCAGAGGCATAATTATTTTGATTCAATTACTTTAATGTTAAGCCCTTCAAGCGTGGCTGGCGCGTTGGTTGTCTTTTCACCTGTTGCCGGAGTTAACAACGCTTTTAAAATAAATTTTAATCCAACCTGCGCGGTGAAAATAATTATCAAACCGATTACCGCCGCCACAATTATATCTTTGCCTTTTTTCACTCGCTCTCCGCCGGCCGCGGTTAAAATAACAAATCCGCCACAGACAAACACGAGTAAAGCGGCCCCGCCGGCAATGCCAAATAGCCAGTTAGCCAGTTTTGCCAGCAAGTCCACCAAAACATTGACATTGCGGCAGCCGCACTTTTGTTGCAAATCCACAGATGCACTTTCAAAATACACGCAGTCAGGTAAAAAAGCGGATTTCTCGATTACTGGCGGGTCAAGCTGGTTTAAATCACATTGTGTTTGACTCGCGTCATTTGCCGGCAAAGGCACTGCATCTGACAATGCTAACGCCGGCAGGGCGCTGACAAAAAACAACCCGCTCAATACTAAAATAATCAATAATTGAATGTGCGGTAGTTGTTTTTGAGGACGTCCGGAGCGAGCTTTGCACATAGTGACAACTTAATAAATACAATTTATATCAAAAGTGATTGTGGTGGCACCGCGAGCGAGGATAGAGGCGCCGCTGCGGCGTGCGGCGCCGTTCCGAAAAAACAACTACCGCACATTCAAAGTTCAAAACGTCTGCCCCACTTTCACTGCCGCGTTGTTCACGGCTTTTTGATAAACTCCCGCGTCATTCAAGGCCTCGGGCTTAAAAACATCATCAATCATTCCAATAAAATACGCCTCGGCTTTTGCCGCGTCTTTGCCCCGATACCAGCTCTTGGCAGTCAAAAGCTCGCTGGCAAAGGCCTGCAAATCCGGGTCTTCTTTTTGTCCGGCAATCAACGAGCGCAAAGCAGTCGGCTTTTTCACTTTCTCCAGATATTTTACCACATTTTCCGCTTTTGCGCTAAACAAGATAAAATCCCAGGCCTCATTCGGGTGCGTGGTTTTTTTAGAAACCGTCTCCACCCAATAAGACGCGAAATTAGCCGGCGACTGCGCATTCACCTGCGGCACCGCCACGATATTGAAATTCAATTTTGGCGCGCGCGCCCGAATAAACGGCAGATGATAGGCATAGCCAAAGAAAAAAGCAGTTTGTCCACGCACAAACGCGTCCAATGATTCAGGCATATCAGTGTTCCAGCTGTAGACCTCTTTGGTGGAATTGGCAAAATCAGTGTAAAACTGCAAGGCCTGCGCC
>JACROI010000043.1 GCA_016214465.1 Candidatus Magasanikiibacteriota bacterium | reverse complement strand
CAACTAAGGGCGAGGGTTTTTGTTATGCCAATTGCAAAAATCATTATTGATTTTGATGATACTTTATTTGATACGGCCTCCACAAAAGAGGATTTGTTGGCGTTGTTCGCGCGGTTCGGCGTGTCAGCTGAAAAATTTTGGAAAACATATAAAATTTCATATATTCAAAATGATTTGGCCTCGTATAATCTATGGCGGCACATTGATAATGCTTGCCAGCAATTTTTAAATTTGGACAAGAAATCATTATTGATAGAGGCAGAGGCGCTTTTTGAAAATGATAAATATTTATTAGCTGGCGCGGAAAATTTTTTAAATGAATTGCGCGATCTGGGCGTGCCATTGATTTTATTAAGCTTGGGCGATGCGAATTGGCAAAAACAAAAAGTGGATAGTGTCGGTATGGTCAATTTTTTTAATGAAGTTATTTTTACAGGCCGCAAAAAAACTGATGTGATTCAACCATTGATTAAAGACGCGATAGGTGATATTATTTTCATAAATGATAAGATAGCGGAAACGCAAGAAATCGCGGCGTTGTCAGATCAAATTAAGCCGATTTTACGAATGAAAAATGGAGTGGCGGCATCTGATTATAAACAAAGTGGTATTCCTTATTTTAAAAATTTTTCAGAAATACTTACGCGCGTAAAAAAATATGTCTAAATTCGCAGTGGTGATTTTAGCGGCCGGCAAGGGAAAAAGAATGGGCGCGGATTTGCCAAAAGTTTTGCATTTGTTTCATGGTCGTCCTTTTATTGTTCATTTGGTGGATGAGGTAAAAAAATCCGGCATTTGCGAACGGCCGACAGTGGTAGTTTGCGATGAACACGATTTGGTGCAAAAGATCTTGGGTGACAGTTGTGATTATGTTGTGCAAGAAGAACAGCTTGGCACAGCTCACGCTGTGCAGTGCGTTGAGAATTTTTTATCAGGCCGGGTGGAAAATGTTTTAGTTTTGTATGGCGATCACCCATTGTTAAAAGCCGAGACACTGCGCGCTTTGCGTGATCTGCATGAAAAAGTAAATCACCATAGTTTGAGTTTGATGACTACGGTGTTACCCGATTTTGATTGCTGGCGAGCGGCGTTTCAAGGTTTCGGCCGCATTGTCAGAAATCAGAATGGAGAAATTGAAAAAATTATTGAGTTTAAAGACGCGGCCGATGATGAAAAGAAAATTTTGGAAGTTAATCCCATGTACTGTTGCTTTAAGGCCGATTGGCTGTGGGAGAATTTGAAAAAAATTGATAATAACAACGCGCAAAAAGAATATTATTTGACTGATTTGGTGCAAAAAGCCGTGGAGCAAGGCGAGAAAATCGCTATTTTGCAAATTCCAAATGTTGAATGTTTGGGAATAAATCGTCCGGAAGAATTGGAAATGATTCAAAAAATGTTTGAGAAATAATATGTCGCATAGTAGCGGACAAAAATTCATGACCGGCGCGGAAATCGCCACGCAAGCGGCAGTTGATGCCGGAGCGGAGATGATGTATGGCTATCCCATCACGCCCGTGACTGAAGTTTTTACCAACTGGATCAAGCAAGGTCAAAAATATCTGCAAACTGAGGATGAAATCGCGGCTGGTTTTGCCGTGTGTGGAGCTGCTATGGCCGGGCAAAAGGCCTTTACCGCCACCTCCGGCCCAGGTCATATTTTAATGCAAGACGCTTTAAGCATGGCCGAGGGCATGCGTTTGCCGTTTGTGGCCATTGTCGCCCAGCGCGGCGGGCCGTCTTCCGGCACGGTGATTTATTCCCAACAAGAAGTGACGCTCGCTTGTTTTGGCGGTAATGGCGAGGGTTTGCGTTTAGTATATTCACCCGGAACTCTGGCAGAACTCTACACTTTAATTCGTCGCGCTTTTAATGAATCATGGCAATATTATTTTCCAGCCATTGTTTTAACCGATGGTTATACTGTGAAAACCAGGGGATTGGTGGATTTGGAAAATTTAAAAATGGAGAATGTGGTCAGCGCGCCTTTGGTAGTGGAAGGTGAAATAAAACATTGGCCGAATATCTTTACTTTTGAAGAAGAATTATACTCTGAAGTGATGAAAAGCAAGACGGATTTTGATAAAATTACAGCTAACATTGCCACAGCGGAAGAATATCAAACAGATGACGCGGAAATTTTGTTGATCGCGCATGGCATTGTTGGCGCAGCAACCAAAGTCGCAGTGGATCAATTAAGGTCGGCGGGTAAAAAAGTTGGGCTGTTTAGGCCGATTACTTTGCGTCCGTTGGCGGCGGCGCGATTAAATAATGCCGTTAAAAAAGTTAAAAAAATTATTTGTATAGAATCTAGTTTGGGCCAGTTGGCGCGAATTATTAAAGATGAACTCGCGCCCGATATTCAGGTGTCATTTGAGTATTTGCAATATCCCGGCTTAGGAATTGAAATTGATGAAATTGTTAGTCGTGTGAGTAAATTTTAATATGCCAGATTTTATTCCAGCAAAATTTTGCGTAGGATGCGGTTACCCGATAATTTTAATAACGCTCGGCCGAATTTTGGAGCAGAAACAATTATCTAAAAAAGCAGTAATGGGTTTGGATATTGGCTGTTCGCTTTTGGCCATTGACGCTTTGCCTATTAACATTTTTCACACGCATCATGGCCGTGTAACGCCAACGATGCTGGGATTTAAACGAGCGCGTCCAAACTCGCTTTGTTTTGGTTTGACCGGGGACGGCGGGGCTTATGCCATTGGCTGGCAGAGTTTGTTTCACAGCGCTTTGCGCGATGAACCAATTACAGTAATTGTTGTAAATAATACAGTGTATGCCATGACCGGTGGACAGACCGCGCCCACTACTTTGCCACGGCAGAAAACCGATACTAATCCAAATGGCTATGAAGGCGCGACATTTTTCGGGCCGGAATTATTGCGTCATGTGGCGCATAAAGATGCGTATTTGGTCCGTACCGCGACTAATAGTCCGAAAGAAATCGCTGTGTATTTGGAAAAAGCGATTGCCACACAGCAAGCTGGACATTTTTCACTGGTGGAAATTTTATCTTTTTGTCCTACCAATTGGAAAACAATTGGCAAAGCCACCATGGATTATGTTGAGGATTTGAAAAAAGTGTATAAAGTTGGAGAGATTTAATTTTTAGATAAAAAAATAAGGGCGGGAACCAGGAAGGTTCGCGCCCTTTGTTGTTCAGGGTGCGTTTGGTTTTGCTCCGTTATGGAGCGAGGCGGGCGCGGCACGAAGCCGAGCCGGAGGTTGGAAGTAGCGACCAGTTAAAGCGGTTGTCCAGGATTAACTCACCCCAATGGCGCAGTTGAGGAGTGTGAAATTCGCGACCGCAGTACGAACCTGGCAAGTCCGCGCAGTGATAAATACGCAGGGTTTTTGGACGATGTGTCACAAGGGCGATTCCCTCAATTACAGACAGTCCCAATCGGTCATTTGCTTGAAACTGCTTCATGCAGACCAATGGAGATTTTTCATGATAGCCACGGCCGTCATCAACCTCTGTGTTGATAAACGGCACATCAGGCATTTCAATGGAATCGCAATGTGTCCACGCGCGATTGTGGGATACAACGCGTCCACCAATTGCTTCCAGCTGAAAAGCGAAAGTGACTACCTCCTCAGGAATCACGATGATAGATCCCGGTTCAAAGAACCTCCTCAGCGGCTCTATTCTGTTCAGAAAATCCCCCTCTGTCATGTTGGCCATTGTCGGGTAGCCGAGCGAAAGTAATTGTTCCACTTGCGCGGTAAATTGCCTATCTTCCGCTACTCTTGAATTGTTCAAGACAGTGTCCTTTTCTAGCGCCTGCATCAAGCTATCCTCCTTTTTTGTGAACCAAAAAGTCCAATGCCACCCCAGGCACTGAACCTCAGTATCCAAGTATCATAGAGCAACATTTGTGTCTTGTCAAGAGACGTCAAATTTGTTAAACTAATTTCATCTAAAATAAACCGATTTATGCTTAAAAATGAGATTTTAAAGATTCTTTTGGCAGGTGATGGAGGGCAAGGAATTCAGTTGCTTTCCGATATTATTTGCCGCTCCGCGATTGACCAAGGTCTGCAGGCCGCGAGTATTCCCAATTATGGTTTGGAACAGCGCGGCGGGGTTTCGCTGTCTTTTGTTCAGGTTGGCATAAAAGAAATAATTTATCCGAAATTTACCAAGCCGAATATTTTATTGATTATGTCTGAGCAAGCGCGGGCTCGCGTCAAACAACATCAATTTGCGGAAACGAAAATTATAGATATTGTCGATTTTAAAATCAAAATGGATGAAGTTGGCGTATCTGCCAAAAGCCAAAACATTTTTTTTCTAGGAATGTTAACTAAGATGCTTGCGGCGATGGATTTTTGTAATCAAGCAACGGTTTTAAAGTTGTTAGAAAAAAAATTGGGCGCCAAACTCGATTGGGAGGAAAATAAAAAAGCGTTTGAACAAGGATTACTATGTGCGGCATAATAGGTTATTTGGGAAAACAAAACGCCGTTCCTGTTTTAATCAACGGCTTGCGGCGATTGGAATATCGCGGCTATGATAGCGCCGGTTTGGTTGTGATTGGCCAAAATGGAGAAATGATACGGGAACGAGCGGTTGGGAAAATTGATGCCTTGGCGAAAAAAATTGAAAATAAAAACATGTTTGGTTCAGTTGGCATCGCGCATACTCGTTGGGCCACGCACGGTGGAGTGACGGAAGAAAATGCTCATCCTCATTTTTCCTGCGATGGAAAAATTGCTTTGGCGCACAATGGCATTATTGAAAATTATCGCGAATTGAAAACAGGACTTTTAAAAGATCATAAATTTACTTCTGAAACAGATTCCGAGGTATTGGCGCATTTAATTGAACATTTTTACCATGATAATTTGCGTTTGGCAGTTGAAAAAGCGCTCGCGCTAGTCGTGGGCACTTATGGCATTGCTGTAGTTTCCTCCGCCGAGCCGCAAAAAATTGTTTGCGCGCGGCGCGGCAGTCCATTGGTGTTGGGCGTGGCTGATGATGCTTTTTTAATAGCTTTTGACCAGCCGCAAGTTTTTCAAGATGCTTTGGCCGGCCGGTTATTGCCTCAAGAGGGCGCGGCGCATTTGGGCGGTTTGAATTTGTCCGAAGAAAAACTGCGCCAGATTGAAAGAATTGTGATAATTGCCTGCGGTACGGCGTTTTACGCCTCACTCATCGGCAAATATGCGATTGAGCATTGCACAGGATTGCCGGTGTCGGTGGAAATAGCTTCGGAATTTCGTTATCGCGATCCGGTTATTTTGCCGCACACTTTGGTTTTGGCTGTGAGTCAATCGGGCGAAACAGCAGACACTCTTGCCGCTATGCGCGAGGCCAAAAATAAGGGCGCGATTGTAATGGGTGTGGTAAATGTGGTTGGTTCAACTATCGCGCGCGAGGCCGGCCGCGGAGTGTATATTCACGCCGGGCCGGAATTGGCAGTTGCTTCCACCAAGGCCTTTACCAATCAGGCGGCGATTTTGGTTTTGCTTGGTTTGCAATTGGGCCGCCAGCGTCGTATTTCTTTGGTTAAAGGCCAGCAGATTATTGAGGAAATAAAACAGATTCCGGAAAAAATGAAAAAGATTTTGGCGCAGAGCGAAGATATTAAAAAAATTGCGGAGAAATATCAGGATTATGAGCATATGTTTTTCTTGGGGCGCGGCATAAATTATCCTTTGGCAATGGAGGGCGCTTTGAAACTCAAAGAAATTTCCTATATTCACGCCGAGGGCTATCCGGCCGGAGAAATGAAACACGGGCCCATTGCTTTGATTGATGAAAAATGTCCTGTTTTTGGTATTATGACCAAAGACAGTTTGTACGACAAGACGCGCAGTAACATTGAAGAAATTCGCGCGCGCAAAGGCAAAGTGATTTTATTGGCTACCGAGGGCGATGAAGAAGCATCGCGCCTGGCCGAGGATGTGATTTTTGTGCCGTCAACCATGGAAATGCTGGAGCCGTTTTTAAATGTTTTGCCTTTGCAGTTGTTTGCTTATCATATGGCGGTTTTGCGCGGGAAGGACGTGGATCGGCCGCGCAATCTGGCGAAAAGCGTGACAGTGGAATAATATGTTCAAAGTCGTCACTATCGGCGGAGGAAATGGACAATCAGTTTTGTTACGCGCCTTGAAACATTATTTGCCGCAAATTGAAATTATAGCCGTGGTTTCGGTTTCCGACTCCGGCGGCTCTTCGGGCATTTTGCGCGAGAAATTCAACATCCTGCCAATGGGTGATATTTTGCGCGTGATTTTGGCTTTGTCGCCATATCCATATTTGGAATTACGCGAAATTTTTTATTCCAATCGTTTTTCATCAGGCGAATTATCCGGACACAATGTTGGTAATTTGGTTTTAACTCATCTGTTTCAAGAAACAGGCGATTGGCTCGCGACAATCAAGGCCTTTTCCGAAACTTTGAAAATTCAGGGCCGTGTCTTGCCGGTCACATTGGAATTGACCACGCTTTGCGCTGAATTGGCCAATGGGCAAATTGTAAAAGGCGAAACAAAAATTGACAAACCGGATTTTGATTGTAATCTTCGCAAAACCAAGTTATGGCTGGAACCGTCCGGCCAAGTGTTCGCGCCGGTGAAAGAAGCGATTCTTAAAGCTGACTATATTTTCCTTGGCCCGGGAGATTTATACACCAGTATTTTACCCAATTTACTGGTTGATGGAATGAGCGAATTATTAACGCGAAGCAAGGCTAAATTAATTTTTACTTGCAGTTTGGCTAATCGCATTATTGGTGAAACCTGCGGTTTTAAGGCCTCGGATTATGTGAGTGAGTTGCAAAAATATCTGCCGCGCCCGATTGACATTGTAATTTTACAGGATACGAGTGTTTATCCGAACACGGAACATTTTCAAGCTAAAAAATGGGAGCCAATGGAAATTGATGTCGGCGATTGGCAGAAAAAATACACCATTATTTCACGCGATCTCTACGCTGAAACCGAAGCCGGAATGGATTGGGAGAAATTGATTGAGCCTGTAGGAAAAGTGTTGGAGTTAAAATAATAATTGTTATGAAAATTCAACAAAAAAAAATCATTGCCCGCGGGATTAAATTTTTTATTAAAGACGGCAAAAAGGAAATCGGCCGCGCCTATTTATATATTTTATCAAATGATTTACATCAGGAGTCGTTTGGATTTTTGGAAGATGTGTTGGTGGATGAAAATTATCGCTGGCAGGGGCTTGGCACTAATTTAGTGCAAGCAGTTATAAAAGCCGCGCAAAAGCACGGCTGTTATAAATTAATTTGCACCAGCCGCCACAGTCGGTCAGCTGTACACGCGCTCTATGAGCGATTAGGTTTTAAAAATCACGGATTGGAATTTCGGATGAATTTTTTTGTAAAAAGTTAAAACATTCAACAGTTGTCATTCTGAGGAAGCGAAGCGACCAAAGAATCTTTGAAAACCGATATTTTAATACAATACTTGGTTCTCAAAGATCCCTCGCTGACGCTCGGGATGACACAGGTGTTTACTCCACCGTTATTGTTACACTTCCGCCAATATAGGTTTGGTCATCGGTATTGGTAATGATTGAGGTGAAAGTGTATGTACCAACGCCGGAAATTTTTGGCCAAGAAAGCACTGTGCTAGTGTCAGTCGGTTCGTTAATAGTGGCGAATTCCTGCGTCGGTTCGTTATTCTTACTCAAGGCAATCACTGCCTTTTTTATTTTTTCTTTTTGGAAAAATTTTACTGTGATGGACACTGGAAAATGGCTGGCCAGCAGGACACTGTTGTTTTTCGGCGAAGCAAAAGAGATATTTGGCGGATCCATTTCCGCGATTAAATTAAAATCCGCTTTGGCTTCGTTATAATTTCCATTCACATCAATCGCGCGCGCTTTGAGTGTGTGATATCCCTTGGGCGTCTCCAATAAATAAGTCGCCAGATTATATGGCGCATTGGATACTGTTTCTAAAATCTGGTCATCTAACCAATAGATGACTTTTTGAATTTGGTTTGGAGCGGTGATTTGCACCAAAGCCGTTAATTGTCGCTTGTCTAAAGTTTGATTAGGTGATGGCGCGAGTAAGTTTATCTTCGGTTGGCTGGCGCTATCCATTGGCAAATCCAGTTCCAATGGAATTTCCTGTTGGCGGTTATTTTTCTCCGCCCATTTTTGCACCGCCGCTTCCCAATTGGCAAATTGCAGGTCTTGATTCTGGTCGGTCGGTTCCGCGCCAGCGATGTCATCTTTATTTAAATAATATAAAATAGTGTGATCTTGCGGAAATGATTTTTGTTCAATCAAATCCGGCGGCGTGGAAGAAGTGGCAATTTTGCCATTGATTTTGTTAATCGGTAAAAGAATTTCGCCAATACCCTGGCCGATAAGTATTGGTTTTATGTCTGACTGATATTGGTCGGGAGGATTAAAATTTTCAATCGGCGTGTCAGCTAGGGCTCGTTTCATAAAGGCTTGCCAAATTGGCGCGGCCACATACGAGCCATCGGCTTTTTTGCTCATTTCCGTGTTGTCGTTATTACCCACCCACACGCCAGTGACCAATGACGGCGTAAAGCCCAATGTCCAAGCGTCGCGCCAGTCATTGGTTGTGCCTGTTTTGGCCGCAACCGGCCGATCAGGCAAAGTCAGTGGATTATTCGCGCCAAAGATAAACGTGCGGCTGTCATTGTCAGACAAAACATTTGTCACTTGGCGGGCGATGTTAGAGGGTATTACTTCCACTGATTCTGATTCTTTCCATTCTTCCAAAACATTTCCTTTGGCATCTTCAATTTTTAAAATATTGGTCACTGGCACAGTTGTTCCTTCTCTGGCAAAAATCGCAAAGGCATTCACATGCTCCAGTAATTTCACTTCCGCTCCGCCCAGCACTAACGACAATCCAAATCTGCTTCGGTCTTTCAAGGTGGAATAGCCCATTTGTTCAGCCAGATTTATCACATTGTCAATGCCCGTAAGATACAGTGTTTTCACAGCCGGAATATTTAGTGAACCGGCCAAGGCCTGGCGCAAAGACACAATGCCATGCTCTTTGCCATCATAATTGTGCGGTTCATAATCCTTGATTTCAGTTTTAAACACTGTGTTCACATCATAAACTTTAGTGTCAGGAGTCAGGCCTTTGAGAAACGCCGCGGCATAAACAATGGGTTTGAAAGACGAGCCGGGCTGACGCGGACGCAAAACCACATTCACTTGCCCATCATGTTCATCGTTAAAAAAATCATGTGAACCGACCATTACTAGTATCTGGCCGGTTTTGGGGTCAATGGCTGTTAAAGCAGCATTGGTGGCTTTATACTTTTTTTCCAAATTATCCATGGCTTTGGTGATTTCTTCTTCGGCCATTTTTTGTTTGTCAAAATCCAAAGTGGTAATGACTTTCAGCCCGCCTTGCTCCACGGCTTTTTCACCGTATTTTTCTACCAGCAGTTCTTTAATGTAAAGCACGAAATGCGGCGCGACCATGGGCGCGGATTTTTTATTGATTTTTATTGTTTCTTGTTTGGCGGTCTCGGCTTCTTCTTCGGCAATGTATTTGTACTCAATCATTTTATCCAAAATATAGTCGCGGCGGCCTTTCAGCGATTTCAAATTATTCAGATATTTTGTCGGCGCTTGCGGCAGAGCTGCCAAAGTGGCGGCCTCGGCTAAAGATAAATCTTTAGCCGATTTTCCAAAATAGCTTTGGCTCGCCGCTTCAATGCCATAGTTGGACGAGCCGTAAGGAATTTCATTGAAATATAATTTTAGAATTTGATTTTTACTGTATTTGCGTTCCATTTGTTTAGCCAGAATCGCTTCTTTGATTTTGCGCGTCAAGGTTTTCTCATTGGTTAAAATTGCGTTTTTGACCAATTGTTGGGTGAGTGTTGAGGCGCCTCCTCCACCTGATTTAAGACCCAATATATTGGAAACACCGGCGCGGATAATGGATGTCCAAGCCACGCCAGTGTGACTGTAGAAATTTTTATCTTCAATGGAAATCACCGCCCACTTTGCATATTCCGGAATATCCACGAGTTCAATCAATGTTCGTTTTTTTTCATTGTATATCTCATAGAGCAAATTTTTTCCAGTGCGGTCAAAAATTTTAGTGCTCTGCGCCACCGAACGGTCAATCAGTTTATCCGGATTTGGCAGATCGCGCGAAGCCCAGGCAATCATAATCGTGCCGCCCAGCCAGCCCAAAATTAAAAGCACAACTCCAAATTTGAAGAGTTTAATAAAAATTTTCCAGCCCCTAATCTTTTTTTTGGGTTTATAGCTATTAAAATTCGGCGTGGAGCGACTGTATGATTGCCGTTTGGCGCCAACAGCGCGCCGCCATTCCTGCGGCGAGTGGATTTTTCGTGAAGAAGAAAAGATGGACATATTCTTTTCTCTATTCTAGCGTATCTTGACTTTTTTGTCTAAATGTGCTACACTTCTTTGTTGAACCCTTAAAAGGGGTTTTTCGTTTAAATCATATGCGTTATTCTAAATTGTTTAAATTCACTTTTCCATATAAATTAGCCATAATTTTGGCTTTGGTTAGTATTGTTTTTGACTCTTCTTTTCCACGTTTAACTCAAGCGCAAGGTGCTGATTTAAGCGGATTGGAACATATCGGCCAGTTGCCTTTGGCTAGTGAGCGCGAGGCCACCAGAACTGTTAAAGTTGTTTTGACCGCCTATTCCAGTACTCCAAATCAGACCGACAGCACGCCATTTATTACTGCCAATAATAAGCAAGTTTATGACGGCTTGATTGCTGCGAATTGGTTGAAATTTGGCACGCGTGTGAAATTTCCTGAATTATTTGGGGACAAAATTTTTACCGTTAATGACAGGATGCACCAGCGTTTTGGCCGTGGCCGTGTGGATTTGTGGCTGGACTTGCCTTTGGAAGAAGTAAAAGCGTTTGGCGTGAAAAAAGTAGTGATGGAAGTGTATTGAAAATGAATTTTATTCAAGCCCCCGAAATGGGGCTTTTGTGTTGACAAAAAAGCGCGGTTGAGCTAGGATTTAGGCAAGGTGGTGCTAGATAACAACTAATGGAGGAAAAAATGAAAGTGGTGAAGTTTGACACCTTGAATGAGAACGCAAGAAGATTAATTGATGAAGCGATAAAAGTGAGGATTCATGCGTACGCGCCCTACTCTAATTTCAAGGTGGGCGCGGCCGCGACAGGATTGCCAGAGAGTATGTACCATATTGCCAGCGGTTGCAATGTAGAAAATGCTATGTATGAAGTTGGGCACGCGGAACAGGCAGCTATTCTACAATTGGCGATGATGAGTCATTGTGATCGGCCTTTACGTGTTGCCATGTTGGCCATCGCCTTGACGGCAGTGACAGACGACCAGCACGCTCTGCCTTGCGGTTTTTGTCGTCAGTGGCTCCGCGAGTTCGGCGATGACAACATGATAATTTACGGCGCCAAACTCAATGCCGAAGGTAAAGTCTGGCAGGTGGAAGTCACCACATTGGGTGAACTTCTGCCATTTAGCTTCGGCCCCAACAACCTCAGCAAGTAACTTGCGCGGTTTCTCATCGCGCGACCTCGATCACCTGATCGAGGTCTTTTTTAATTCAGCGAATTTTGATATAGTTGATTCACTATGTGGTGCAAAATCAAGTCATTTATATTGACTTCCAAACGACAGTTGTTTTTTTATGCGGTTATTGGCGGGTCAGCTTTTGTTTTGGATATGGGGTCGCTGATTTTGTTTAAAGAGGTATTGCATGTCAAGCCGGTCATCACCGTGATTTTTAGTCAGATTATTATTATAAATTACGTGTTTTTTTTAAATAAACATTTTTCTTTTCAATCATCAGGCAAAACGCGCAAGCAGATAGTGAAATTTTACCTTTTAGCCGGCTGGAACTATGTTTTTGGCATTGGCTGGATGTGGTTGTTAAATGAAACATTAAATTGGAATTATTTAGTCGTGCGCGTGGCTGGAATTATTCTCGCTGTTTCCTGGAATTTTTTATTGTATAAATTTTGGGTTTACAAAAATTAATAAAGGGCGCGCCTATATCTTTTTTGCAGTCGCGGCGATGAGTCCGCAGCAAAAAAAAGATATAGGCGCGCCAGATCATGACTTATGTCTATTTTTCTTTTTTCTTTATACACTGTCGCAGTTGCCGCGGTGTTCGCTTTGCTGGAGATTCAGATTGAAGGCCCTGATGGCTGGGCGGCCAAATTGCCAACTTGGAAGCATGTTGGCTGGCTGCAGAAAAAATTTGGCAGTAAAAAGCATTTGACCGGCTATCATTTTTATCTGAATATCTTTATCTTTCTGATTTTGCAAATTGTTTTCTTTTTTATCCCCTTGAGCTGGAAAAAAGAAGCTGTTTTAATCGGTTTTTGGTTTTCATTTCTCACTATTGAGGACTTTCTTTGGTTTATTTTTAATCCTCATTTTGGCCTTAAAACTTTTCGGGCCGGACATCCGCAATTATGGTGGCATACGCACTGGTTTTTAGGCCTGCCGGCATTTTATTGGCTGACTTTACCAATAGGCATAATTTTGATAGGATGGGGGTTGTAAATACACGCGGCCACGTGGTGAAGAAGCTTAACACGGCAGTCTGCAAAACTGCTATTCGCGGGTGCGAATCCCGCCGTGGCCTTTTATTTCCTAAATATGCCTGATTTTCATTCCAAAGCATTAATCGCGCAAGGTGGCGGGCCAACAGCGGTTATCAATCAAAGTTTGGTCGGAGCTGTTTTGGAAGCGCGCAAATTTCCCGAAATTTCCAAAATCTATGGAGCTAGATATGGGGTGTTTGGTATTTTAAAATCGGATTTTTTGGATTTGACAGAATCCACCACTCATAATTTGGAGCAAGTGGCTAATTCTCCTGGCGCTGCTTTGGGTTCCACGCGCGACAAGCCGGATGCGGCGTACTGCCAAAAAATGTTCGCGGTGATGAAAGAACATGGCATTAAATATTTTTACTACATTGGCGGCAATGATTCTGCTGAAACCTGCCGCATTATCAATAACGAAGCCAAGTCGGTGAATTATGAATTGCGCGTAATTCACATTCCTAAAACTATTGACAATGATATTGCTTCCACTGATCATTGCCCTGGTTATGGCTCGGCCGCGAAGTTTGTGGCGAGCGCGTTTGCCGGAGTGAATTTGGACAATTTGGCTCTGCCAGGGGTGTATATTGGCGTGGTGATGGGACGGCATGCCGGATTTTTAACAGCGGCGTCAATTTTGGCTAAGAAATTTGCTGATGACGGCCCGCATTTGATTTATCTGCCGGAAAAAGTTTTTTCAACTGAAAAATTCGCGGCTGATGTGGAGGCGGTTTATCAAAAATACGGCCGTTGCGTGGTGGCGGTGTCCGAGGGAGTGTGTGATGAAACAGGCGAGCCAATTGTTTTGAAATTGCAAAAACAAAAAGAATGCGACAGTCATGGAAATGTTCAATTGTCCGGTAACACTGCTTTGGGTGATTTACTGGCGGATTTTGTAAAAGAAAAAACAAAAATCAAACGAGTGCGGGCTGACACTTTGGGCTATTTGCAAAGGTCGTTTTTAGGATGCGTGAGCCAGGTGGATAAGCACGAGGCGCGCGAGGTTGGAGAAAAAGCCGTGCAGTATTCTGTGTGGCGCGATGTTGACGGGTCAGTGGCTATCAAGCGCGCGGGTGATTACGCGGTGCGATATGAATTAGCGGCTTTGGAACAGGCCGCTGCCAAAGCGCGGACAATGCCGCCAGAATTTATTATGGGCGATAATATGATAACCGACTCGTTTATTAATTATGCCGGGCCGTTGGTTGGGGAGATTGGGTCGATGGAAAGGTTGTCAGCGCCAGCAATTTAATTTTTGAATAATTAATTTTATTTTTTATGCTTTCATACAAATCCCTCGGTTTTGTGAACACTCGCAAGATGTTTGCCAAAGCCATGATCGGCCACTATGCCGTGCCGGCGTATAATTTCAACAACATGGAACAGTTGCAGGCGATTATTAACGCTTGTTTGGAAACTCAGTCTCCGGTGATTTTGCAAATTTCCAAAGGCGCGCGCGAATACGCGGATGAAACTATGCTGCGGTATATGGGCCAAGGCAGTGTGGAAATGATGAAGCGAATGGCGCGAGAAAAAGGTCTGAAAGAAATCCCAATTGCTTTGCACTTGGATCATGGAGCTGATTTTGAGATTTGTAAGTCCTGTATTGATAATGGATTTTCTTCAGTGATGATTGACGGTTCGGCTCTGTCTTATGAAGAAAATGTGGCGGTGACGAAAAAAGTTGTGGAATATAGCCACGAATACGATGTGACAGTGGAGGGCGAACTCGGAGTGTTATCAGGTGTGGAAGATGATGTATCATCCGGAACCAGCCACTATACCAAACCGGAAGATGTTGAGGACTTTGTGAAAAAAACCAATGTTGATTCTTTGGCGATTTCCATTGGCACTTCGCACGGAGTGTATAAATTCAAGCCGGGAACCAATCCTAAAATTCGTTTGGATATTTTGGCTGAGATTGAAAAAAAGATTCCGGGTTTTCCAATTGTTTTGCACGGGTCATCTTCAATTCCGCAGGAATATGTGGCCATGGTCAATCAATACGGCGGTGATTTGGCAGCTGCCATTGGCATTCCGGAAGAGCAGTTGCGCGAAGCGGCCAAATCAGCTGTTTGTAAAATCAACATTGATTCTGATGGTCGGTTGATCATGACAGGTGTAATCAGGAAAATTTTAATGGAAGATAAAAAAGTCGTTGACCCGCGCAAGTATCTCGGCCCGGCTCGCGAGGCATTGAAAGAAATGTACGCGCGCAAAAATCGCGATGTTTTGGGCAGTGCCGGGAGAGTGTAAAATATGTCCCGCTTCATCATCATTGACGGCAACGCGATTGTGCATCGCGCTTTTCACGCTATTCCCCCTTTGACCAATAAAAAGGGGTTGATTTTAAATGCCGTGTACGGTTTCACCAGCATTCTTTTGCGCGCGATTAAAGAATTAAAGCCGGATTACGCGGCTGTGGCTTTTGATTTAAAAGCGCCAACTTTTCGGCATAAAGAGTATAAAGAATACAAGGCCAAACGGATAAAACAACCGCAGGAATTGTATGACCAGATGGTTCAAGTTAAGGATTTGCTTCACGCTATGAAAATAGCTCTCTTTGAAAAAGATGGTTTTGAAGCAGATGATATTATCGCCACGCTCGCAACTCAAAATCATGGTGAAAATTTGATTGTGACCGGCGACATGGATACCTTGCAATTGGTAAATGACAAAACAAAAATCTATACCATGAAAAAAGGCGTGAATGATATTGTTGTCTATGATATCGCGGCCGTGCAAGAGCGATATGGTTTGAAACCGGAGCAGATGATTGATTACAAGGCCTTGCGCGGCGACCCGAGCGATAATATTTTTGGAGTAAAAGGCATTGGAGAGAAAACTGCCGGCGAATTGATTAAAAAATTCGGGTCGCTGGAAAGTGTGTATGAAAAAATTGATAAATTAAAGGACTTGGGAATCAGCCAGTCAGTTATTGAAAAATTAAAAGTTGGCAAAGAAGACGCCTTATTCAGCAAACACTTGGTAACATTGATAAAAGATGTGCCAATTGATTTTAAATTAGCAGATTGCGAATTAAAGGATTACAACAATCCAGCAACGCGAGAATTATTGGCCGAGTGGGAGTTTGGTTCGCTGTTAAAACGGTTGGATAATGTTGACGGCGGTGTTGATATAGAAAAAAAGAAAGTAGAAAAGAAAAAGTTAGAAATTATTGAAATTATCAAAGCAACCGAATCGGATGAATTGAATAAAAAAATTAAAAAGGCCGGGAAGGCGGCGATTTATTTATCCGATGACGGGCAGGTTGGATTAAAAGCTCAATTATTTGGCGTATTTTTAACTGTCAATGGCGAGCAAATTTATTATGTTCCAATAAATTTCGCGAGCGATTTAATTTTACAGTCTCAAATTATTGGCCATGATTTAAAACGCGTTGGTGAAATTTTAAAAAGACATGGTGTTGAGTTGGTTGGCCTGTTGCGTGATGTAATGATAATGGACTATATTTTAGACCCGGGCACGAGGAGTCATGATTTGCGCACCTTGGCTTTGCGATATTTGGGGCAAGAATTGCCTGATGGCGAACAAACCAGTTTGTTTGGCGCTGATTTAAAGATTTTAGGGCAAAAAGTAGCTTATCTTTGGCAAATTGGAGTCAAACTGGAAACGGAATTGAAAGAAAAAGGATTTTTAAATTTGTATGAGAAAATTGAAGCGCCTTTGATTCCTGTTTTATCTAGAATGGAAGAGGCGGGGATTAAAGTTGATGTCGAACATTTGAAAAAGTTATCGCAAAAATTATCAAAAACAGAACAGTCGGTGAGCAAGAAAATTTTTGAACTGGCCGGACAGGAATTTAATATCGCCTCGCCACAGCAACTGAAAGAGATTTTATTTGAAAAATTATCAATACCGATGATTGGGATTAGAAAAGGCAAGACCGGTTTGTCCACAGCCGCGTCGGAATTGGAAAAAATACGCGGGTTGCATCCGATTATTGATTTGATTTCCGAATATCGTGAAATCGCCAAATTACAAAATACCTATGTTAATGTTTTGCCAAATTTATTGGATGAAACAACTCAACGAGTGCATACTTCGTTCAATCAGGCGGTGACTGCCACCGGCCGACTGTCTTCATCAGAGCCGAACATCCAAAATATTCCCATTCGCGGGGATTTGGGAAAAGAAATCCGCCAGTGTTTTGTGGCGGCTAAAGGTTTTAAATTAGTCAGCGCGGATTATTCGCAAATTGAATTGCGCGTGGTGGCTTCTTTGTCCAATGATAAAGAAATGATTGAGATTTTGATAAAGTGACGGTGGAAATGCGCCAAGCGGCCAAAGCCATTAATTTCGGAATAATTTATGGTATGGGCCCGCACAGTTTGGCCGCAAGCACAGGCGTGTCTTTTGTTGAGGCCAAGGACTTTATTGCCAAGTATTTTGAAATTTTCAAAGATGTTAAAAAGTTCTTGGATGAAACCAAGGCATTGGCGCATTCTTTGGGCTATGTGGAAACATTGCTGGGTCGGCGGCGGTATTTGTTGGAAATCAATTCAGGTATACCAATGTTGCGTTCGTCAGCCGAACGCATGGCCATTAACGCGCCAGTGCAGGGCGGTTCGGCTGATTTAATTAAAATGGCCATGATTGAGATAGATAAATTATTGGCAGAAAAATATGGCGATTCCGCGAGATTGCTTTTGCAAGTGCATGATGAGCTGGTGTTGGAAGTTAAAGACGACTTGGCTGAACAGGTTAGCGCGAAAGTTAAGGAAATTATGGAAAATGTGATTAAACTGCACGTGCCAATAAGGGTGGACACGCATATTGGCAGTAGTTGGGGAAAGGGGTAGCCGTGTCACGACCCTTGACAGCAAAGCTATTTTGTGCTACAATAACCTGTTAGAATGTTCTTTTAATAATTAGTTTTTCCTTGCCTTATTTTGGCTGTATTTGAAGGCGAATACGGTCGAAAGAAGGCCGGGAATGTTTTCCGGTTCAAAATCGCAACACGGTTTGCAATGAACCAGTTGCATAACAAGGAGGACAGGTCATGAGTGACGAGTTCAAAATGGGTACGGGACAGGCACACGAGTTGGCGTTGGCTTTTAGCCGCAGTGGCTGGACCAATGCCGATGTCAAGATACTCTCGGAAGGTGACATGCTCGTTCGGCTGTTGCCGGTTATCCGGGGACAGGCCGAGGTGAAGCCACTGTCATTCCCCTCGTTAGTTTCTGCCTGCGACCTCATTCCTCAAGGATGGACGATAGTGGAAGATGTAGCACCGACTCTGAAGTCGGCAAGCGGCCTTGGACTCGTCTCCTTTTTGGAATCTGGCGAGTCCCGCATCATCGGCACAGTGCTGCGCGAGCGTGCCATCACCCTCAAGGCCAATTTTGGCCTGGTGGACGCAAAGTATCTTCTGGATCACCAGTTGGAAATCCAGACTGAATTCAGAAGCAATGTACTCGTGTTCGCCGGTACACTTTTGCGCGGCTCGGACGGCGGCCTGCGTGTGGCTTGTCTGTGCTGGGACGGTGATCACTGGTACCTGAACTTCGACTGGCTTGGCAGCGTTTGGAGCGGCGGCGACCGCTTGCCGCGCTGCCAGTTTCTTCATACTCCCCCTGATGTCATGTCGGGGGAGTATTTTTTTGCCGCGGCCCCATCATTCTCATCCAGCCGCCAAGCATATTGCCGGCGGAAAATAGTTTGTGTGATAATTGAGCGTACGGATTTGACTCTAATCCCTTTGCTTCCCACAGAATTGTTATGAAAAATTTTAGATTATCCAATTTGCGGTTTAGTTGTTTGAGAAAGTTCAGTTTGTCTTCACGTCCGGTATATTGAGCTGTCAAAGTCAATTCCAAAACTTCAATAAACAGTTTATCTATTTTTACTCCCAGCGTGTATCGGCTAAGCCGAGGCAAGTGCGGCAAGAAATTATGCCACAGCAAATAACAATCTTTGAGTACGGTAATGATAGGCAATTCAGTAATGGACACATTGGGGGGGGGGATTAGTAGGAATATTCGGCGAAAACAATTGAGTCATAAATATGAAGAAATCATTTCATTAGAAAATTTATGTTTGGCTTGGCGGGAGTTTATTGTCGGCAAAAAAGCCAAAACTGATGTGCAAATGTTCTCGCGCCGCTTGATGGATAATATTGTATCACTTCACGAAGAACTCGCCAACCAAACTTACCGACACGGCGGTTATGTCAGTTTTTATGTCAATGACCCCAAGCGGCGGCATATTCACAAAGCGAGCGTTCGCGACCGGCTTGTTCACCATGCCATTTACCGTATTTTGTATCCGTTTTTTGAACGGACTTTTATTAACGACTCGTATTCGTGCAGATTGGATAAAGGCACGCACAAGGCGATAAATCGGTTTAGAACAGCGGCCAGCAAAGTAAGCAAAAATTATACAACCAATTGCTGGGTTTTGAAATGCGACATTAAAAAGTTTTTCGCCAGTATTGATCATAAAATTTTGTTGAAAATACTTGATGAATATATTCCGGACAAGAACATGGTTGGATTATTAAAAAATATTATTGATAGTTTTTCGACTGGCTTACCCTTGGGCAATCTCACTTCACAACTTTTTGCCAATGTTTATATGAATGTTTTTGATCAGTGGACCAAACATTCATTGAAAGCCAAATTTTACATTCGTTATGCCGATGATTTTGTTTTTCTTTCACGAGATAAATTATGGCTGGAAAAAATATGTCCTCAAATTCAAAAGTTTTTGTCAGAACAATTAAAACTCACTTTGCATCCCAACAAAGTATTTTTAAAGACAATCGCCTCCGGCGTGGACTTTCTAGGTTGGGTTAGTTTTTCGCGTCATCGTGTTTTAAGGAGAATGACTAAAAAGAGAATGTTCGCGAGAATAAAGGAAAATCCGACGACGGAGACGGCTCAATCTAATTTAGGGCTGTTATCACATGGGAATACTGAAAATGTGCGACAAGAACTTTTATGGCAGTATTGGCTATTAAAATAACATATCAGATATTTGTACCTAACATATATAGACATTTTTTGATATAATGTAGGTACTATGAGATATTTTTTTATACTCTGTATTTTGACTTTAACTTTGAACTTCCCACTTGTAGCCGGGTCCGCTTCAATGTCTTCGGAAAACTATAATTTATCAGTGGATGCCATTAGCGTTGGCGGGGATTTGGGCACTTCCACCAATTATCAGGTTTCTAACACTGTTGGCGAG
>JACROI010000002.1 GCA_016214465.1 Candidatus Magasanikiibacteriota bacterium | reverse complement strand
GCCGCACCCAATAAACTCGTTGGCTCATTCTTCAATAGGAACGCCATTATCCAACGCCCTTGCGGGCATTAGGACTCTGACTCCTTGTAAGCGTATGGTTTCAGATACTATTTCATCGGCCTCACCGGCCTGCTTTTCACCTTTCCCTCGTGGTACTTGTCCACTATCGATCATCAAAAGTCTTTAGTCTTGGACCGTTAGTCGGCCCGGATTCTCACCAGATTTCGCGTGTCTGGTGATACTTGTGAACGATCACCGTAAAGCTATACCCCCTTTCGCGTACAGGACTATCACCTTCTTTGGTTCCCGTATTCCACGGAATTCTACTAGGGAAGATATTTTCTTTACCAATCTCCGCAGAGAGATAATGTAATCGCCACGCAACACCTTTTATCTTATCGGGCCTGCGCCCTTTTAACATCTTTCAAAACTGATTAAAACCAATTCCTACTAAACGTTAAAAAGATAAGAGGTTTAGACTGTTCCCCGTTCGCTCGCCACTACTTGGGGAATCTCAATTGATTTATTTTCCTTCGGCTACTGAGATGTTTCACTTCGCCGAGTATGCCTTTCAACTTGCGTTGAAATTTCGCGATTCAACATCGCGAAGGGTTGCCCCATTTGGAAATCTCCGGATCAAAGGTTGCTTGCCACCTCCCCGAAGCTTTTCGCAGGCTGCTACGTCCTTCATCGCCTTTTGATATCAAGGCATCCACCATACGCCCTTGTGCTCTTCTTCATCTTATTAGAGATTTTTATTTGCCTTACCCATTTATTTGAGATAACTTTGTACTTTGAATTGTCAAAGTGCGGAGTGGATTTGACCACTCGCTCTGAATCGCTCATCCGCCAGTTGGCAGAGTAATTCATGGCCATTGGTCAAACAAAAACCGTCCCTATTCGGGACGGCTATAATAATAGATAGCGTTATGTCCCGCTTGATGCCCCTAAATGTAAACTTTTTTTCATAAAATGTTTAAATCAGAGGTCCAAGCGGTTTTTAGCTTTAACTGGTGTATTTTTCCGCTGTACTTGAGGATAATTTTCTCGTGCTTTTGATTTTACTACAACCACCAAAACCTGTCAAGAGGGAGGTGGGGATAAAGTGTGGAAATAAACATAGTGATAAAAATCAAGTCTTGATGAATAATATTTGTCAAAATCGCGTATTCGTCTTTTTCTTTCACTTCATTGTCTTTCCAATAATCGGTTAGCTTATTTCTAATTTCCTGCCCCATCATTCTTTGCTGAATCCATTTCGCGCTTCGGCCCATTCTTTGCCAATACGACCTTGACCGATTCAAGGCCTTTTCCGGGTCAGACACTTCTTGAATTCTTTCATAACCGACTCTGGCCAGCCATAATTTTATCGGCTCGGCTTTGGGGCTTGGAATGGATTGAACCAAACGCAAGATTGTCTCCGTATCAGCAGCATCGGTTTTATAATACTTGCCATCGGCAGATTGCATTTTCAGTTTGTCACATTTTGTGACAGACTCATTTCCCTCTTGTTTTAAACGATTTTTAAGTGTTGACCAATAACTTTGCGCTTTTTAAAAATCAGCCTGTTCAGTCAAGACAGCCATAATATCAATAATTGAAAAATACCAAAGTTCTTTTTCCTTATCCCAAACCCGACGAATTCTTTGGCCTTCAAAAATGGCGATTTGTTTGTTGTGTGTTTTCATGCCCCATTAAATTTAAAATTTGGGCCGCCTGGGGATCGAACCCAGGACCTTATCCTTAAGAGGGATCTGCTCTACCAGCTGAGCTAGCGGCCCTTTATATCTCCAGCTATTCTTTTAAAACGCCATAAACATCTTCCAACAGCCGCCGATATTGCTTTGCTATCTTATTATACAATTCATTGGATAATTGCTCATTGTAAGTGTGTATAATTTCATTGCTGGCGTCGGTCATTTTGAGCAATTTCTCGGCCGTCGCATCGGAAATCATTTTATTTTTTCTCAATTCTCTGAAACACTCTTTGGGCGCGAAAGCATCCACGCCATATTTTTCGCGCAATAATATTTTGACGCTTTTCCAAGCCAATTCAAAAGTGTATTCAAATCGTTTTATCACCGAGTCCTACACTAAATCGCTTTTCTTTTCGCCCAAGACGCCAATCAAACGGGTCAAGGCCTTGTTAAATTCTTTCAATTTTAATTTTAGTGTGTCAGCCATAAAATTTTATCTTTTAAAACATTTTCTTGAAATTCTTTTGATGTTTTGTCAAACTGGACAATATCCACTGAATACGGCAGATTGGAATTCGCAAATTCCTCTTTTAATTTAGCCAAGTCCGCTGATCGAACCTTTCCAATAACTGCCAAATCAAAGTCGCCAAATTGTCTTCTGGTTAAGCTGGAACCAAAAACAAAAAATTTTAATTTTTTACCATTGTTAAAATCCGCGATTCTTTTTTTAATTTCCAGCAAATGTTTTGCCTTAATCATACTTTTTTGCCTCCAGAGGGAATCGAACCCCCATCACCTCGTCCGAAGCGAGGCATTTTATCCATTAAACTATGGAGGCCCAATTTTTTAAATTACCACTTCTTTACTGCCAAAGCCGCTTGCGCCGCCTGTGTCTGCGCTTCCTGCTTGGACATGCCCTCGCCTCGCGCAACTTCAACTTTTCCCAAACACACCGCTACCACAAAATGCTTGGCATGGTCAGGCCCGGTTTCTTCAATCACTTTGTAGGTCGGAGTCACTCCTTCTTTTTCTTGCGCGGCTTCTTGAAAATTACTCTTGGGGTCAATATACAATTTATTTTCCAAAATTATCGGCAAATGCACCAATAAAAATCTATGGATAAAATTGGTCGCGGCTTTGAGACCATTGCTCAAATAAATCGCGCCAACCACTGATTCAAAAGTATTCGCCAAAATATATTGCCGCGCTTTGCCCTTGTCTTTGGCCTCGCCATGACTCAAATACAGATATTCTTCAAATCCCAAATCCTTGGACACATCAGCCAACATCTTGGCGTTAACCAAACTGGCGCGCCAATTGGTCAGCTCACCCTCGGGATTATCATATTTATTGTAAAGAAATTCAGTGACAGCCAATTCCAGCACAGCATCTCCTAGAAATTCCAATCGCTCATTATGCTCCAATTCAAAATCAGGATGTTCATTCAAATACGACCGATGCACCAAGGCCTGTCGCAACAATTCGGGTTTTTTAAATTTCACGCCGATTATTTTTTCCAAAAGAGCAATGTCTTTCATAATTATAATTTAGATCCCGGCTTCCGCGAGGATGACGCTTCGCGTCATTTTTTATATTCCGCGTCAATTTTTTTCAATTCTTTTTTATCAGCCATTTCCCGATAAATCGCGCCTAAAACACCATTTACAAATTTACCCGAAGCGTCTCCGCCAAAGGTCTTGGCCAATTCAATCGCTTCATTAATAGCCACCTTTGACGGCACGGTTTCATCAAACCGCAATTCCACAATCCCCAAACGCAAGATATTTCTATCCACCAAAGTAATCTGCTCCAAAGGCCATTCCGGAGCGTATTTAACAATCATTTTGTCAATCTTTACCAAATTTTCCACGACTTTTTTAGCCAAGTCCTTGGCAAAACCGTCGTCTTCCAACCCGGGCGCGAATTCTTGCAAATTATGATTAACAATTTCCTCAATTTTTCCTTGAGGCTGATTATTAAAATCCCATTCAAAAAGAGATTGCATGGCAATGGAACGAGAAAGATGACGATTGGACATACTAAAGAACAAATTTATCCTCCCTGTCCAGACTGTTCGCCTGCTGTCATTGCGAGGAGCCAAGCGACGAAGCAATCTGATCCATTTCGTTATTTTTTCTTAACCGTCTTCACTTTTTTAACCACCACTACTCTGCCCTTGAAGGTTCCGCAAAAAGCGCAAGCATAATGCGGCCGAGCGGGCTTTTTGCACTTCGGACAAGTAGTCAATTGCGCCGGTGTTAAAGCAAAATGCGCGGCGCGTCGGCGCTTGTGAGATGATGTCCGTCGATGACCTGGTAGACCCATATAAATGTATTGAAATAATTTATGATAAAAGTATATCTCATTTTACTTTTTTTGGCAAGGACGCGGGCTTAAATTTAAAATTTATTGCTTCGCTTGTCGCTGAAGTGGCCACGTGTTCCGCGCTGTTCGGCTGGCTATATTCAATTTTTAGCGTCCAAAGATAACCTCTTTAATTTTCTCTCCATTTTTATCAAAAAAACACACTTCTTTTTGATGGGGGTCATGTTTCATTACTGAATTTAAAATATTTTTATCATTATCTTCATTATTTCTTCGTTCATTTGTATGAGTATATATCGGATAAAAAAGCGGCGACAAATAAAGATGGCGCAAAAGATTCTGATTTAATCCAGTTTTTGTAAATAAAAATTTTTTAATTTTGTCTTTTATTCTCCCATCGCCGGCTAAATATTTTTTTATTTTAATCTCGTGCTTTAAAAATTCCGGCGCTTGTTCGACGAGATATTTGTGTAAATTTTTACACTTTTCCGCTATCGGACTATATACCAAACAAACAGTTTGTATTTTGCTTATACCAATTCCCTCAAACACACTCTCCGCGCGACGACGAGCAATGTTGATTTTTGCTTCTGATGAAAATTTATTTAAATTCATCTCTATCAATTTCTTAGGAAATTCTTTCTTATTAAAAAAATATTTCACCACACTTAAATACTCCTTCACACCGGAGACATACCCGCGCTCTTCGCATTCGGCCAAAATTCCGCGCAGATGGCACATCAATAGCGGATAGTGACAATCGGTTTCAGTAAAATTTAAAATTTCATCATTAAAATCAAAACGCAAAAAATTTTTAAAAAACGGCCAGTGCTCTTTTAAACTGTATTTGGTAAAATCAAAAATCGGAATAAAGAAAAATTTTAGATATACCAAAACAGGCGCGTGATGATACCGACCGGAGGTATAATAATTGGCAGCGGGCATTAAATCCGAATAAAATTTGTCGTGTATTTGTTGTAGACACACGATATTATTTTTGCAATCACCATTTTTTTCTAGTTGTAATAAATTGTTTTGTTCTAAAATATTTTGTACCCAAGCGTGGTAGGATTTTAATTCTGAGGTGGAATCACCGGTAATAATAAAGTGCATACCCTGATTCAATTTATAAATACAGGCATTGACCATATGTAAATTACAGGTCTGGCAAAAAGTGGCTCGTCCATTGCCAAAAGAACGTTGACCAGCCAATAGTATATCCTCTCGCAACCAACTTTTTTGCGGTTCAGGGACTTTGTAATCGGAAGTAAAATTTATTATTTGCCCATAACAATATATTTGAGGAAATGGAATGCTAACATCATCAAACACTTGCAGGCGAGTAAAAACTTTTTGCATATTTTGCAAAGTGGCGCGTGGAGTGCCTAAATGCACCATACTACAAATATGAAGATTGAATGTTTCTCCAAATTCTTGACGAAAAACCAGCTGAGCTAATCGAGTAAAAGCCAATGACCAAGTAGAGTCTTTACCCCCACCGTAACCAAATAAAATATTAGCGTCAGCCAATTTTATTTTTTTCTTTAAACAAGTATGTTTAACATACCGTGCAAATTTTTTAACATTATCAAATTCTTTTTGCCCAATTGCTTCTGATAAATTAAAAAATAATTTTTTAGATTGTTTGTTAGTTATCATACTTTTTATTTTGACTTTCTCTTAATATTCATAATAATAAATACTAAGAGAAAACACCGTCGATATTGCAACCGACGGTGGAAAATTATCCAAAAGAGTAACCTGACCAATCCTCCATTTACTTGGCCAGGTGGATTAAAGTACCCACACTCGCACTCAATCGTCTACCCGCATCGCCGCCCTGACACACAAGCTCAAGGAAGCGCTGAAAACCAAGGCCGGACGAACCTATAGTGAGACCTAGCTCGCCGTCAGGGATATCTTTTAGACGAAGATACCCCTTGACATTGACGAGTGATCCGTTAACTTTAAGTTCCATAGATTTGCCCGGTTCAAAACCAACTTCCTCTGGTAGAAGTGTGGTCTTCAAATTACCGAAGCAATCCACACATGCAATCGCGCCAAGAGCATCGTCGCCACAGTAGTCTGCCAGTGACATGTGGTGCCCAGACAGAGTCACGCCTTGGAGAACCACCGCTTTGGCCAGACGCGGCAGAAACTCAAAACTGCGAAATTGGGTTAATGTGATGTGCTTTTGAATATTCTTGTCGGGAGTGAGATAATGTACCACTTCCGGAATGTCGTAGACACACAATTGCAAACTAGACCGCACCTTATTAAGCAGACGCAGTGTGGCGCCATCGATGGAGGCGAAGATAGTGATGTCCTCAACCTGGACTTTGCCAAACGGTGTACCGTTGGCATATTTCTTTGCCTCTCCATTACGCGGGGCCACGTTGACCGTGATCACTCCAGTGTGACCGTCGAGCGCGTCAATAGTGTCAACAAGCATAAAGGCCGCTTCGAGATCCGAGCTGACACCCGCGAAGATGATGTTTGTGCCTGGGAAATACGCTCCATACCGAGCCATTTGGCGCAAACGGGCGTTTTCATCTTGACAGTCATTGATCACATGGACATTCTTCATGATTTTCTCCTTATGGTTGGTTGCAATTATCTGACTTACCCTATCCATACCCACACCGTTGTGAGTAAGATTTTTCTATTGTAATTTAAAATTAAAACAAAAAAATCTTACCCAACAGGATAAGATACCAAAATTCCCTTAAAAAATAAGGACACATCTTTCCCATTGTGGGTTGGAATTACCACCTTGACCGTTATGGTTAGGTTGGTAGAGAGTCAGCGGGCCAAATCCCTCGTCTCTTCTTGATAATAAATTTTATAAAGAACTAAAACAATTATATATAATATAAATAATCGTGTCGAGGGGCCATGTGGATATGTTTAAGAAATTATTGTATTCCAAGTAAATCTCATTTTACTTTTTTGGCAAGGACGCGTGCTGAAATTGAATTTTTTATGTTTGACTTTTAAAGGTGAAATGATACTGTGAACCCATATACACATTAAATTATGAACAAAAAAATAGGCATTTTTATTGAATTGCATGTTCCGGATTTTCAAATCGCAATTAATTTTTACATCACTTAAGTAATTATATCTCCGTCAACAGTCAATCTTTGATTTTGTTTTTTAATAATGAGGCCACTCATTAGATGAGCACACTATTGACAAATAGTATACTCATACGGTATACTACTTACAAGCATACTAATTAATGTACTATAACAACATGCCTTTTATCAACCGTGAACAAGAATTAAAGGTGCTAAATGAAAAATGGCAATCCAATATTGCCCAATTTTTTATTATTTATGGCAAACGTCGCGTTGGTAAAACTGAACTTATTAAACAATTCATCAAAGACAAACCGGCGATATATTTTTTAGCCGACAAGCGCACTACAGCTGATCAATTGCGCGAGTTGGGTCAAATTGTTGGCAGTTATTTTAAAGATCAGATACTAATCAAAAACGGCTTTGGCGATTTGATAGAAGCATTCTCATATTTAAAAACAAAAACAACCGACACATCTTTGGTTTTGGCGATAGATGAATATCCTTATCTTACTGAAAATGATAAATCAACCAGTTCTCTTTTTCAAAAGGGCTGGGATGAGTATTTGAAGAATACCAAAATATTCTTAATATTGTCCGGATCAAGCATCGCCATGATGGAATCGGAAACATTAAATCAAAGCGCTCCCTTGTTTGGCCGCCGCACCGGTCAAATATTGGTTGATCCATTAAATTTTTCCCAATCCCGAAAATTTTTCCCGGAAAAGAGTTTTTCTGATTTTTTAAATATTTATACCATCACCGGCGGAATGCCCGCGTATCTTAAAGAGTTTGTGGATGGCGGTGAATTATCAGAAGAAATCAAGAAAAAGATTTTTACCAAAACCGCTTTTTTGTACAATGAGGTGGAATTCACCTTAAAAGAAGAACTGCGGGAAACAAAAAACTATTTGGCGATTTTACGTGCCATTGCTTTGGGTAAGAAAAAACTAAGCGAAATAGTTAATGAAGTCGGACTGGATAAAGCAACGGCAAATAAGTATATTTCCGTACTGATAAATTTGCGTTTGGTGAAACGCGAAGTGCCTATAACCGAGGATAAGCCGGATAAATCGCGCCGCGGTTTGTATAAAATTTCCGATAATTTTTTTGTTTTTTGGTTCCAATATATTTTCCCCTACAAAAGTTACTTGGAAATGGACAACTACAATTATGTATTGGAAAAAATGTTTAACGGCTTAAAATATAACGACAATGTAAATTCCGGTTTTAAGAGTATCACCGCGCAAGTGTACGAACGGGTCGCAATTGAGCTACTGATTACTTGGCAGGATAAAATTTTTGCGTTTGAAAGAGTGGGTCGTTACTGGGACAGTAATTTGGAAATTGATGCGGTTGGATTTAGTTCGTCGGAAAAGAAAATAATTTTTGGCGAGTGCAAGTGGTCGGAAAAACCAATTGGAACAAATATCTACGAAGAGTTAAAAAAGAAAGCGGCCAAAGTGGATTGGAATAAAGACGACAGAAAAGAATACTATATTTTATTCGGTAAGAGTGGTTTTACAGAGGAAATGATAAAAATAGCGAAAAATGACGGGGTGTTTTTGGTGGAGAAGGATGTTGTGGTGCCTGGAGGCGCTTCGCATACGAGATATAAAAAAATATAATTCTTAACAACAATCTATATGGCAAAAGGAAACAGCGCACAGCAAAGAAACATAAAAAAACCGAAAAAGAATAAAAAATAGATATGAACATCAGATCGGCTAAATTTGTAAAAGGTGTCGTTGGCACCAATGAAATTTTTGAGGACGGCACTCCACAAATTGTTTTTATTGGTCGCTCCAATGTCGGCAAATCAAGCGTTATCAATTCTTTGGCCAATCAAAATTTGGCTAGAACCGGCTCCACTCCCGGACTGACACAACAGATAAATATATACTTGATCAACAAGGCCTTTTATTTAATTGACTTGCCCGGCTATGGCTTTGCCAAAAAATCCGGAGAAGCGCGGCAACAAATGCAAAAAATGCTTAATTGGTATTTTTTCAAATCCGGTTACGAATTTAAAAAAGTGATTTTAATCGTTGACGCGAAAGTCGGCTCGACCCAAGATGATTTGAATGTGTTTGGCAGTTTACAAAAAGCCGGCAAAGACATTATTATCGTGACGAATAAAGTTGATAAAATCAAAAAATCGGAATACATTGAACAGTTGCAAAAAATAAAGGATTGTTTCTGCGACTATAAAGTTATTCCATATTCAGCGAAAAAAAGAATCGGTGTTGGAGAATTAACGCATGAATTGTTAAAATAATTTGACATTTTTAGCTGTTTTAAGTATAATCAATTTATTAATCAAGAGATTAGGCCTATTTAATCTCCCGTGGAAATTGAGAAATGCCTTAATTATCCATGGTTAACGCAACGCATTATGTTAGACAAAAATTTAAAGGAGAAGATCATTGAGAAGTTTAAAACACACGAGAACGACACAGGCTCCACCGAGGTGCAGATTGCCATTCTCACGGAAGAAATCAAACAACTTTTGGGGCATTTGAAGACCCACAAAAAAGACAATTCGTCCCGCCGCGGACTTTTGCGCAAGGTTAATGAACGCCGCCGCTTGCTGAAATACTTGGAAAATGAAAACCCAAAGAGCTATTTAAACATTATCGCGACTCTCAAACTTAAAAAAACCGCCACTATGGCGGCCAAACAGCTGGCTGAAGAGGAGGAGGAAGTTGTTATTCCCACCTCTCCGGTGGCTGAATAATTTCACTAACTGGATTCCCGCTTTCGCGGGAATGACATTGTATGATAAAACATCCTGAACAACGCGTGGGCATTTTTATTGATGTTCAAAATCTTTATTACAGCGCCAAAAATCTTTTTGACGCCAAAGTGAATTTCGGCGAAATCGTCAAAGCCGGCGTGGCTGATAGAAAACTTATCCGCGCCATTGCTTATGTGGTGAAGACGCCGACTGGCGAAGAAAAACCATTTTTTTCCGCCCTGACCAATTTGGGCATTGAAACAAAAGAAAGGGACTTGCAGATTTTTTTCGGCGGAGCTAAAAAAGCCGACTGGGATGTTGGTATTACCATTGACGCGGTGCGCCTGTCCACGAGTTTGGATGCGATTATTCTGGTGTCTGGCGATGGCGACTATATTCCATTGGTTGAATATCTGCAAAATCAAGGCAAACAAGTGGAAATTATGGCTTTTAGAGAAACTTCCTCGGCCAAATTGATTGAAGCGGCTGACGGCTATACTGATTTGTCAGAAGATAAAAAAAGATTTTTGATTATTGACAAAAGCGTGGAAAGAAAAGCAAGATTTAAAAAAGTGTAATCAACAAAAATTTTTTTATAAAATAAAAACGACCCGATTTGGGTCGTTTTTTTAACATAATGTACTTTTTAATTCTTTAAAAGCAATTTTTTACAAAAATTTGCCTTTTTCACCCCAATCTGCTACAATTCAATCAACTTAACAATTAATTCAATTGGTCCAAAAACACAGAGACCGCGAAAATCGCACGGTCTTCAGCTTTTGGACCAAATGGTCTGTCGCCAAATGCCATATTCGGCTGCAATTTCAAAATTTTGACTGCAAATTATTCAGAGCTTCGTCGCCTTATACTATGTATAGGGCTCCTCGCTCTTCATAATTTCTAGGGATGAGACCAAAAGCAAATTTATTTGCTTTTGGCGAAGCCCGACGAAATTCCAAGCTCCGCTTATAATTTTCGCTCAAAATTTTGAAATTTCGCTACGAAAGAGCATTTGACGACAGACCCTAATAAGTAAAATTTATGGTCCAAAAATTCTCTTGCGAGTGGGGCGGTAAAACCCTCACCGTAGAGGTTGGTAAATTTACCAACCAAACCAATGGTTCCTGCACTGTTCAGTACGGGGACACTGTTATTTTAGCGTCAACTGTCATGAGCAAAAAGCCGCGCGAAGGCGTGGATTTTTTCCCATTGATGGTGGAATTTGAAGAAAAACTCTATGCCGCCGGCTTAATCAAGGGCTCTCGCTTTATCAAACGCGAAGGCCGGCCGAGCGACGAATCCGTTCTTTCCGGCCGCATGATTGACCGCGCCATCCGCCCGCTTTTTGACGATACTGTCAGAAATGAAGTGCAGGCAGTGGTGGCTGTATTGTCTTTTGACGGAGAAAACGACCCTGATGTGCTCGGACTAGTGGCCGCGTCTTGCGCTTTAGCGATTTCCGACATTCCTTGGAAAGGCCCGATTGGCGGCATTCGTATTGGCCAGATAAATAACGAATGGGTAATCAATCCCTCTTATGAAGCGCGTTTAAAAAGCGCTATGGATTTGGTGGTGGCCGGTACTCCTGAAAAAGTAATAATGTTGGAAGCTGGCGCCAATGAAGTGCCGGAAGAAACTGTGTTGGAAGGCATTATTTTTGGTCAAAAACACTTGAAAGAAGTAATTGACTTGATAAATAAAGTGCAAAATGCGGTTGGCAAAGAAAAAATCGTGTTAAAACAGGATTTGGACGCTGATGAAGACACTTCCGCCGCCAGTGAAAATGAATTATTGGATATTGCGCGCGAATTTATCAAAACTAATGTTGCCAAACATTTTTTTGATAAAAATCTTACAATTAAAGCCGAACGATTTGGAGCTTTTGATTCTTTATCCAAAAAATTGGAAGAACACTTGCAAGAAAAAAACATTGGCAAAGATCGCCGCAAACTGATTTTTTCAAGATACAAACTTATAGTGGAAGAGTTTATCACGGAAAAAATCATTAAAGAAAAAAAACGTGTGGATGGCCGCTCTCTTAAAGATATTCGTCAGCTTATGGCTGAAGCCGCAGTACTGCCGCGCACCCATGGTTCCGCCTTATTTTCACGCGGAGAAACACAGGTTTTGAGTACAATTACACTTGGCTCACCTGCCGCTGTACAAACTTTGGAGGGTATTGAAGGCGCGAGCAAAAAACGCTACATGCATCACTATAATTTCCCTCCGTATAGCGTTGGCGAAGTTGGCCCGATGCGTGGCCCTGGACGACGCGATATTGGCCATGGGGCTCTCGCGGAAAAGGCCTTGGTGCCGGTTTTGCCAAGCAAAGAGAATTTCCCTTACACCATTCGCGTGGTGTCTGAAGTTCTTGGTTCCAATGGTTCATCTTCAATGGCCTCAACCTGCGGATCGTCTTTGGCTTTGATGGATGCCGGCGTGCCAATCAAATCACCTGTGGCCGGAGTGGCTATTGGTTTAGCTTCTAATTTTAATCAAGGTGGAGATGACTATCAAATTTTAACCGACTTGCAGGATTTGGAAGATGGTAAAGGCGGAATGGATTTTAAAGTCGCCGGCACTGTGAATGGCATTACCGCTATTCAAATGGATACTAAAACAGAAGGGCTGGTAGAAAAAATTGTTAAGGAAACATTATCACGCGCTCGTGAAGCGCGATTGCAAGTACTGGAAGCGATGAACAAAGCGATTCCAGCTCCGCGGACTGAATTATCCCAATATGCTCCGCGCATTGTCGCTTTCAAAATTGATGTTGATAAAATTCGCGAGGTCATCGGACCAGGGGGTAAAATTATCAATAAAATCATTGAAGATACCGGTGTGGAAATTGACATTGAACAAGACGGCACCGTGTCCATTACTGCCGTGAATAAAGAGGCGTTGGAAAAAGCGGAAAAAATAGTGCGCGACATTGTAAAAGAAGTTGAGCCTGGCGAAATTTATGATGGAACGGTTACCCGCTTGATGGATTTTGGCGCATTTGTGGAAGTGTTGCCGGGCAAAGAGGGTTTGGTGCATATTTCCGAAATGGCTTGGGGCAGAACTAATAGCGTTGAAGATGTTGTGCAAGTTGGCGACAAGGTGAAAGTGAAAGTTAAAGAAATTGACGACATGGGCAGAACTAATTTAACAATGAAAGAACTCTTGCCCAAACCCGAGGGCTATGTTGACCGCCCGCCAATGGAGCGCCGACCGCGTCCTAGTGGAAACAACGACCGCCGTGGAGGCGGACGACGGAGATTTTAAAGCATTACCCAAACATCCCTGATTTATCGGGGATGTTTTGTTTTGATTAAAAAATTTGTCTAATATAGTCTATACAAATTCACTCTGTAGAAGTTTTCCACTTTAAGTAGACACATCCTGTGGATAACTTGCTCATAACCCATACTTTATCCCCAGATTTGTATAGTATGGTGTAGACAAATTTTCTGTGGATAAATTTATAAAAAATCAAAATTACAGCTAGATTTAGAGAAAAAATAAAACTTATACACACAAATGTTGACAAGTGCTGTTTTTCATGGTATAATATATATCAGAAGAGTTGTTCTTTTCAGCTTTACTCCATTACTCTGTGGTGTCCCAACTGGGACAAATATGGTTTTTAACTTAAACCAGTTAATAAACCACCAAAGGGTAAAAGGAGACAAAACAAATCCCAGAAGAATGTATATTCGCCATTTAACCGTCTGCAGGTTAGTAGACGGTTTACTCCGATTATCTCGGGGTAGACGAGTTCGCTTCTTGGATTAACAAGGGCGACTCGCCATTAAACAACATTATGTTTTTGGGCTTAAAAGTCGCCCTTTTAGCGTTTTAGGGGAAATAAAAAACCGCCCATGGGGCGGCTTTTCAATTTTTAACCTATTCTTTAATCGGCATTATTATATATAAATACCCACTACCGGACTTGGAAGACAAAACACAAGGTGAATTTGGCGAAATAACTTTCAAGACCGCCTCTTCCGAGCTTAAATTCATCAATCCATCCAACAAATAGCGGTAATTCAATAAAATATGATTATCCTCACCTTCAATTTGACACAATTCTTCGCTGGTGTAATTACCTAATTGACCGTTGGTTGATATGAATGTCGTCTTTTGCTCATTACCGGCCTTAAAGGTCAACACAATGCCATTTATGCCCACATTAGAGAACAGGCTGGCGGCTTTGATTCTCTTTATCCACTCAGCCACATTAAACGATATATTGGTTTTAGAATTGGCCGGAATAATTTGACGATAATCAGGATACTGTCCTTCAATTAAACGGGAAACAAGCTCAACCAAACCATAGGAAAACATAATCTGACTATCAGACACCACTATTTCCACATGATGCTCTTCTTCCAAATCTTCATGATAAGTGGAAACAATACGCAAAATCTCTTGCAAAGCCCGAACAGGCACAATCACCTTTGATGTTTCGGCACTATAACTCTTATTAGTCAAATTTTCCAATAATTTCACCTCTTTTTCAGCCAAACGATAACTGTCTGTGGCAGCTGACACCACAAATCCCAGCTTAAAATCAGGATTAAAATTAAGCAAAACACCACCCAACTCAGGTCTAGCCTCATTTTTAGACGCTGCAAAAATCACTTTTTGCGCCATTTCCTTAAAATCAACCACTTTTAAGCCATACATCTTTTTTCTTTCCAATTGTGGCACCAAAGGAAAATCCACTGCCACATTACCCTTGATCATGGTTTTATCACTCGCGCTCTGCACCAACAACTCACTGTCTTTTTGTTCCACATCAACTCGGCCTGGAGAGCTTACTGACAAATAGTCGGTTAGAAGTCGGCAAGGCACTGTAAACTCACCATCTTCATCCACCTTGGCTCTCAAACAGCAACTAATGGCCATTTCCAAATTAGTGGTTACCAATTTCAATTCCTTGTTTTCAATTTTTATTAAAACATTATTCAAAATCGGCAAAGAAATGTTTTTACCGGCGGCGTGACTCACCACCTGCAGACCTTGTAAAAAGTTTTCCTGTGTGCAAGAAAATTTCATATTGGTTGTTATATTGAGTTATATATATAAATAGTAATAATAACAAATGGGTGGATAAAACGCGGGGCGGGCGATAAATGAATTTAAAATCTTGTGGAAAACCATGTGCGCAGACAGTGTGAAAAGTTGTGTATAAAAATGTGGATAAAAGTTGTGGAAAGAGTGTTTGTGAAATAGATAACAGTTTGTAGTGTTTTTATCAGTATGTTATCCACCTGTTTTACACAGCGAATAATTTTTGACGGATTTGCGCTATTTCTTCTCTAACTTTAGGGTCTTTTTCAATATCTTTAATGATTTTTTTGCAGGCGTGCATGGCGGTGGTGTGATCACGGCCGCCCAACTCCATGCCAATCGCGGGAAAAGAAGATTTTGTTTCGCGCCGCATTAAAAACATAATAATTTGACGCGGGTAAGCCAATCTTTTTTCCCTGCTCTCGCCCAAAACATCTTGGATTCTGATGTCAAAAAATTCAGCCACTGATTGAATAATGTATTTTGGTGTCAACACTCGGCCGGAAGCGGAATTTTCCAAATGAGACACCAGTGTTTTTACCAACGCCAAATCCGGCACTGTTTTTTTTAATTCATGATACGCTTTGAGTTTGTTTAGCGCGCCTTCCAACTCTCGCACGTTATTTTGTATAGAATTAGCGATAAAATTAAGCACTTCTTTTTCCAAAGGCAGGTTTTTTTCTTGACATTTTGTTTGCAAAATCGCCATTCTGGTTTCAAAATCCGGTGGAGCCACATCAGCAATCATGCCCATTTCAAAACGGGAAAGCAAGCGATTTTCCAACAGCGAAATGGCTTTTGGCGGGCGATCAGAAGTGATCATTATTTGCTTATCTTGTTGGTGCAGGTCATTAAAAGTGTTGAAAAATGCCTCTTGTGTTTCCGCCTTGCCGGCAATAAATTGAATGTCGTCAATAAGCAACAAATCCGCCTTACGATAAATGTCGTAGAAATTTTTAATTTGTCCGGAGCGCACAGCGTGAATAAAATCATTGGTGAATTTTTCACAAGTGGCGTAGACAACTTTTTTTTGTTTGTCTTGTTGTAAAATTAAATTGCCAACAGCCTGCAAAAGATGTGTTTTGCCCAGTCCCGATCCGCCATAGATAAATAACGGGTTGTAGGCCTTGCCCAATTGCGATGTGACAGCTTGGCAAGCGGCGTGGGCCAGTTCACATCCTTTTCCAACAATAAAATTAGCAAAATTGTAGCGAGGATTTAAGCCAAAAGTGTTAACTGTTTCCGAGACGGTTTTTTGAAAAATTTGCGTGATTTCTTCAACTGCCGGAGCCGGATTCGCGGTGGTTGCAGTAGGTGCAGCTGTGGTAGGTGTTATTGGAAATGGACGAGTTGTTTCAATTTGATATACCATTGAGTTGATTGGATCGCCGGTGATTTTTTCAATCAGTTTAATTAAATTATGATGGTGATTTTTTTCCAGCCAGATTTTATTAAATGAACTTGGTACGCAAACAACCACATGCCCCTTTTCATAAGAGCCGATAAAGGTGCTTTTAAACCAAGTGATAAAACTTGCCCTGCTTAATGAGAGCTCTAATTCAGCAAGGACTGCTTGCCAAATTTGTTGAGGAGTCATAAAAAAGAGTCAGAAACTAGAGTTAGTATAACATGTGGATAAAATTACGCAAATCAAGTCAGCTGTTTAAAAATGGTGGACAAGCTGTGGATAGTGTGGTAATATATTATGTAATATGGTTAAGAGAACTTACCAACCTAAAAAACTTCGCAGAGTCAAGACGCATGGTTTTAGAAAAAGAATGTCAACCCGCGCCGGCCGTGAAGTGTTAGCTCGCCGCCGAGCCAAAGGCCGCAAAAAACTCACGGTGGTTTAAAGTATGCTACTCTCAATCAACCGTTTAAAGCAAGACCGCGATTTTAAGCGGATTTTTAAATTTGGCCAATCGTTTTATAGCCGTAATTTACAGCTAAAATTAGCTAAAAAAGCAGTTGGTGATAGTAAATTTGGCTTTGTGATAGGACTGACTGTGAGTAAAAAAGCCATTGTGCGTAATCGTTTAAAAAGGCAGGTGCGCGAAGCAGTGCGGTTAATGTATAAAAGTGGCTTAATTAAGCCGAATTTTGATGTAGTAATAAAGATTAAATCAAGCTTAATTGGGGCGGATTATAAAGATATTAAGGCGGAAGTGGAGTATTTATTGGGAAAATCCGGAATTTTAAATGAGCCGAGCTCATCATAAAATATGCAATATTTGGCCTTATTTCTCTATTTTCCTCGTTTTATCCTGCTTAAAGCCATCCGTGTTTACCAAAAAACACTTTCCCCAGACCATGGGCCATTCAGCTTGTTACATCCGCATGGATTTTGCAAGTTTCACCCGACTTGTTCAGAATATGGATACCAAGCGATTGAAAAATATGGACTGGTGTTTGGTGGTGTAAAAGCAGTGTGGAGAATTTTGCGTTGCCACCCATGGAGCAGCGGTGGACACGATCCACTTGCTTAATTAAGTTAAAGGTGGTATAATGGTTTTAGCTTTAATTTACTTATTTTTAACTCAATATTCTATGGAAGCATATTGCGTCAAGTGCAAAGCCAAACGCGAGATGAAGGATGCCAAAGAGGTGACCATGCCAGCCAAAGGCGGTGGCACTCGTCCTGCGATGAAGGGCACCTGCCCGACTTGCGGCACAGGAATGTTCAGAATTTTGCCGAAGAAATAAAGAGTATTCAAAAAGAGCCCGCTTGACGCGGAGCTCTTTTTGTTTTATGCTTATCCAACAACGATTTGGTGATTAGTTGCTTTTTCGGACAGGCGACGCACGTTGAGCGTCGCCTCTATCCTTGCTCGTTGTCACTTCGTATTATCTTTAATTTGTTTGGATTATCTTTATATAAATAAAACATTCTTTTCCCAGCTCGCTTCGGACGTCCTCAAAAACAACTAATCACCTTTTAATTTAAATTTCTCATTTTATATATGCAAACAAAATTTTCTACGCTCCCAAAATCGCAAGTTGAGTTTACAATAGAATTAAGTGTGGAGGAGTTGAAGCCCTATTTGGAAAAGGCGGCAACAGCCTTGTCCGCGGCCGGGAAAATTTCCGGCTTTAGACCAGGGCACGCGCCGTATGATATTGTGGCCAAGAGTTTTGGCGAAATGGCGATTTATGAAGCAGCCGGAGACAAAATTATTTCACGGACACTGAATCAGGCGGTAAAAGAAAAAGATTTGGCTTTTGTTGGCGAGCCGAAAATTGAGGTGGTGAAATTGGCGCCGGGCAATCCTTTTATTTTCAAAGCAGTAATTTCTTTAATGCCAAAAATAAAATTAGGCAAGTGGCAAGAAATTAAAATTAAAAAACAAATTAAGAAAATCGGAGCGGAGGAAGTTGATAAAGTTTTGGAAGACGCGCGAAAAATGAGGGCGACAGAGGTGTTGGTGGATCGAGCAGCTAGCGGCAGTGATAAAGTAATGATTGATTTGGACATTACGCAAGACAAAGTGCCTGTGGAAGGCGGACAGGCCAAAGACCACGCGGTGTTTTTGGATGAGAAATATTACATTCCGGGATTGCCGGAACAATTGGTTGGTTTGAAAAAAGACGAGGTGAAAGAATTTAGTTTGAGTTTTCCAGAGGGGCATTACCAGAAGCATTTGGCCGGCAAAAAAGCGGATTTTAAAGCCACTGTGAAAGGCGTGTTTGAGCGTACAATGCCAGTGATGGACGATGTGTTCGCGCAAGGACTGGGTCAGAAAAATATGGCTGAACTGCGCGCGTTGATTGAGAATAATTTGAAAGTTGAGGCCGAGCAGAGGGAAGACCGTCGAGTGGAAATTGAGATGATTGATGGTATTGTGAAAAAGTCCGAGTTTGGCGAATTACCGGAAGTGTTGATTTTGTCGGAAAAGCAGAAAATGTTTGAGGAATTGCGTCAAAATTTAGCTGAGATGGGAATGCAATTGGAGGACTATTTGAAAAAGATGAAAAAAACCGAGGAGGATTTGGCTAAGGAATTTTCCAAGGGCGCGGAAGAGCGAACCAAGTCAGCTTTGATTTTGCGTGAAATCGCGCGAGAAGAAAAGATAGAATGTTCAGATACGGAGTTGGTTGAGGAAACCGCTCGTGTGCGCGAGACATACAAAGATAATGAACACATTGACGAGCGTCTGTCTGATCCCGGCACTCAAAGTTATCTGGCCAATATGCTGGTGAATCGGAAGGTGTTGAAGATGTTGAAGGAGAAGATGATTACGGTATAATATCCCTTTCTTTTAGTAACTGGCTATTCCCGCGAAAAACTTCTCATTTTGAGGAGTTTTTGTTTTAAAAAATACCCATTTATTAATAAGCCGTTTAGGTGTACAATAATATCAACGGAATACTTAATAATCCAAATTATGAATAATTATGAAGAATTTAAGCATAGGTTTAAATTATTGGCTAGTAAAAATCACCATTTGATTGTAAATACGCTTTCAAATATTTTTACCATGCGTCTAATTGGCAATAAAACGCACGGCGATCTCGCTGAAATTGGAATGACCGAGTTTATTAATCAATTTATGTATGACTTCAAAAGTATTCATGTTGGAAAAGACCTATTTAGAGCAAAAAAACATGAAGAAGACATTGTGATAATCAATTAGATAAACAAGGCAAAATTTCCTGTCAGTTTGAAAGCATATGGAGATTGCCCGCTTCAACTTTCAACAGATAGTAGACAAAGAATGTTTCCTTATCTTGAGAAACATGGTTTGCAAATTAAAAATCCAAAACAGATAGCATCTATTTTTAAGGCTGAAGAATTTTCTGATTTTGGAACAATAAATGTTATGCCGTTGATTTACAATGAAATTAGCCAACGGTGCAATATAATGATTTTTAATCATAAAAAAGCAATGAATAATACGAAAAAAATTGTGTATGTGGATACAAAGAAGAAATTTGATTCAACTACAGGCAAAATAGTTCCTGGAAAAGGACGGACTCACCCTATTTTTATGTTTGTTGATTCTAAAAATAATTATATTTGCGAGGTGCGATATGGAGGCGCATCCGCGAACGCGTTGCAGCGCGGTTTGTGGACAAATACAAAAAATGCGGTTGATTATTTTGATTCTCTTACAAATGGCTGGATAGATTACTCGCACAACCATACATTGGTGAAATTATTCAGCTTGGCCCTAAACAGCTCTGAAAAAGGACATAAATTAGCAAATGAAATTTTACAAAAGGATATAGATCAATTAAAACAATTATGAGAAACCGGCAATTTGATATTTTTGGAAATAAAACATTTACTGTTCCCAAAACTCAGGGCATAAAGTACGCGGGATCTAAATTAAAAATTCTGCCTTATATCGTTCAAATTTTGAGTGAGCTTGATGGTATAAAAAATGTGCTTGACGGATTTAGCGGCACTACACGCGTTTCACAGACATTCGCTCAATTGGGATATGATACGACTTCAAGCGATATTTCAGTTTGGTCGGAAATTTTTGGGCATTGTTTTTTGCTTTCTAAAAAATCAGATTCATTTTATCAAAAAATAATTGATCACCTTAACTCTTTAAATGGGTGCCACGGCTGGTATACCGAGCACTATGGAGCTGAAATAGCTGAGATCAAAAGGCCTTTTCAAGCAAAAAATACTCGTAAATTAGATGCGATACGAGATGAAATTGAAAAACTCAATCTTGATTGGACGGATAAATGCGTAATCCTCGCCAGTCTTATTTACGCGCTGGATTCTGTTGACAGCACGCTCGGACATTATGCGGCATACTTATCAAAATGGTCGCCAAGGTCATATCATGATTTATTTCTGAAATTGCCGAAACGATTTGAAACGAGCGGCGAGCATAAAGTAATTCACAATGATATTTTTGATACTGTGCTGAATAATGATTTTGATTTAGCGTATTTTGACCCGCCTTACGGGTCAAACAACGAAAAAATGCCACCGAGTAGAGTGCGATACGCTTCTTATTATCATATTTGGACAACAATAATAAACCACGATAAGCCGGAGATTTTTGGTAAAGCCAATCGGCGTGTAGATAGCAGAGACGGCGTAGCCGCTTCGGTATTTGAAGAATTTAGGAAAAATGATGATGGTTCATTTATTGCCATGGAAGCATTAAGAAAATTGATCCAAACAACCAATGCTCGCTATATTCTACTGTCTTATAGTTCCGGTGGTCGAGCCACCCAACAAGAGCTTAATGAAATAATCAATGAATCCGGGAAATTGATAAAAGCCGTGGAGATTAATTACAAAAAAAATGTGATGGCAAATATGCGGTGGACAAACGAATGGATAAATAGCGACGGAAAACACCACGAATATTTATTTTTAATGGAAAAAGATGTAGCTCCAGCGAATCAGATTCAATCCAAAGAATTTTGGGCTTCATCCGTTCACCATTTTAGTTCTCTCGCGCCTGTCTCTCAAAAAGAAAAAATAAAGTCCGGTTCTTTTTAAGTAATATGTTTCCCCGCGGTTTGTAGCTGGGGAGGCTGTAGTTTAGATTTATTTGTTCATAAATTTTGCTTGTGGATAAAGTTGTGATATAATGACGACGAGGGAGGAGGATTTTTTGTTTAGCAAATATGAAAAAGATTTTTCGTTGGGCCCTGATTTACCTTTTACTGGTAATTGGGCTTTTTTTAATTTTGGTGGGAGTGAATTGGTATTTGATCAAGCAAAAAGAAGTGCGGTTGGGCATGGCGCGGCCGGATCAAGTTGATCGCGGCGTTAAAAGCTGGGAATTTGGAAGAGGCATCTCAACAATTTGTTGCCGAGAAACATGGCGAGTGGTTGGAATCGTTGAAAAAGATAAAGGAGAATGGGTTGTTGGGAGCGATGATTGGGGATTTGGACAAGAAGTTGATAAAAGGGTTGGCTGGCGATGCTATGGCGTCATATTCGATTGGTATTTTGAAAGATGGTGTGGAGTGGGGAAATCAAATCGATTTTGTTAAAGATTCAAACGGCGATTGGAAGATAAAATCGTTATAAAATACGAGATTGCTTCGCCCTCGGTATTATTGAGGGCTCGCAATGACATGGGTGGAATATGAGGGGGAGCATAAAAATAGTTATTTTTGTTTTAGTTGTAATAATCAGCTCGGCTTTATTGGTTCGCCGGGCTTTTGTTTATGACACAAATATAGCGCATCCGGGTTTAACCAAACTTGCGGCTGAATTATACAATCAGCAAGGCGGGCAATTAACCAGTCAGGAAATTAAATGGCTAATGCAAGGCGCGATTGAAGAAGATACTCCATTCAGATGGATGAATCATTTTTACGACCCGATTCATAATGTTGGTTTAAAATCCAGTTATGACACAGCTAAAAAATGGGTTGGCAACGCGACTAATCAGGCGTCGTATTCCAAAGGAGACCAAACATGGCAAAGAGCAATTTATTATTGGCAAACAGGTGATAAGGAAAAATCTTTGATTGCTCTTGGTCATATTTTGCATTTGCTGGAAGATATGACTGTGCCGGCGCACACTCGCGATGACGCTCATCCAGAAGGCGACCCGTATGAGGTTTGGGTAAAGAATAATTTTAAAGCAATTGACGGAGAATGGATTTATTTTAATAAATTGGATAAATATTTTGATTATTTGGCCAATTACAGCAATAATAATTTTTATAGTGAGGATACGATTGAGAGCAAAAAATTTAATTTTATATCGCAAATTTTTAAGGAAATGAAACAGGCAGACGATGGTAAAACATATTGGTTTGTAAATACAAAAAATAGTGACAGTGTTTATCCGTTGTTTCGTTATCAATATGCGGTTTTGCCGTGGAAACAAGATTCGCCTCAGTCAGATTGGTTAAAAACTGTCAAAGACACATCAATTCTTTCCTCCCACTATTCCCTCCTCGCGCCCAAAGCCATTGGGGCCGGAGCCGGCGCGATCAAACTCTTTTTTGAAGAAACAAAAAAACAGCAGACCTATGCCAAACCATTTTGGCAAACCAATCCTTTGGGTATTGCACAGGGCGAAACAGTGGGAACAGCGGAAAATCTAGGACAAATTTATCAAAACACTTCCGCTCAACTTGGTAATCTTTGGGATGCCGGCAAAAAATTGTTATGGAACGCGGGTGACGCCAAAACAACTTACGACTTTTTCACCGAGTTTTTTGCCACGAACATTGTTTTGGCGCAGGAATTGAAAAATTTACAGCAGACCGGACAGAATTTGGCAGCCGTGCCGATAAAAATTGCGCAAGAAACCGGTGAATCAATGGTTGAAGCAATAAGAGATTATTCAAATGACAACGAGATTGTTTCAGTCCTGCCTGCCGGCAAGCAGGCTTTGCCTCGCAATGACCAAAATGAGATTGCTTTGCTCCCGCCCGCTGACAAGCAGGTTGCCAGTAATGACAGTGGCAGCGCCGCGCCTTTGGATAGCAATGGTGATGTGCTTTCTGGGTTTGTCACAGTGCCATCAATGTCTGTGCCTGCGGCTCAGAATGACAAAAAAGTGGTTAATGACAGCGCGAATAAAGGTTCTGTGGCATATTCCGGCGGCGGTTCATCATGGTCATCATCAGCTCCGGTGCCGACCACCGCCCAACCAACGCCAACGCCAGTAGATTCTTCGGCTTTGCCTCAGAATGACAGCGAGATTGCTTCGTCGTCTTTGACTCCTCGCAATGACACCGATGAGCCGCCCTCTCCGCCTCCAGACACCACTCCGCCAGCCGCGCCAATTATTATTACGCCGGAAACATCACCCACTTACACGACATCATCTGTCTTCACTCTTTCCGGCGCGGTTTCCATCGACACTGTAAAACTTTTTCTAAATAACGCGGAAATTTCGTTTGGAGTTGCCGCTTGGAACATAGAAAAAAACCTTGACGAAGGTGAAAATGTTTTTGCTTTCACAGCGCAAGACATTGCCGGAAATACCAGTCCAAGTTCATCAATAAAAATAATCAAAGATACTGTCGGGCCGACAGCGCAAATTTTTATTGAAAGAAAAGTTGCGACAGAATTGGAGATAAAATGGCAAGGTAATGATAATGGCGGAAGCGGTATTGTTAATTATGATTTAGATTATCAAGACAGTGATATTAATGTCGCCACATCATCGTGGACTAATTGGAAAACAGCCGCCACCTCCACCACTGGCAACTTCGTGATTGAATTTGGCAAGCAATATAAATTTCGCGTCCGCGCCATAGACGCGTTGGGCAATGTTGGCGAGTGGGCGCAATCATCAGCGCAAGAAATTTCTTTGCCGCATGTTGTTATCAATGAAATTGCCTGGGCCGGCACCAAAGCCAATGCCAATGACGAGTGGCTGGAATTGTACAACAGCGCTGATTATGATTTTGACGCTTCCGGCTGGATACTTGCTGATGGCAATGATATTAAAACCGTTTTTGCCACCGGCACCATCATCAAGAGCAAGCAATATTTTTTAATGGAACGCACTAATGATCAAACAATTTCCGACATCGCGGCCGATTTGATTTTTACCGGCTCGCTCCACAACAGCGGTGAAAAATTACAACTTAAAGACGCTCAGAATCGTGTGTTGGATGAAGTTGACGCGTCTAAAAAATGGTTTGCCGGCAAATCAGACAATGAAAAAGAATCAATGGAAAGAATTGACCCGTTGATATCAGGAAATGTCGCGGAAAATTGGCAGTCAACCGGTTTGCCGGCGCGGCGCGGCCATGACGCGAAAAATAACTACATCTCCGGCACGCCAAAAAAATACAATTCATCATTTAATTATCTCAACGGCTCCACTGGCGCGGATAGAATACTCTCAACGCAGTTCAGTCCGTATTTTTTAGGTGATTTTACAGTTGCCACAGGCACAACTCTCACAATTCCAGCCGGCATTATTGTAAAATCAGGCAAGCCGGCCAGCGGCGGCGGTAATCTTTATGTTTATGGCGCGCTAATCACGCAAGGCACAATGGAATCCCCGATTATTTTCACATCATATCGCGACGCAAGCCAAGGTAGCAACACCAATGCTTGGGATAATTCAACAACACCAGCTCCTGGCGATTGGAATCGCTTGCAATTTTACCAGGGCAGTAATGCCTCTTTTGCCAACACGCAAATTTTGTACGGCAATTATCGTTCCAAAACCACAGACACTGATGGCGCGCTCTTGGCTGACGGCGCGGCTGTGAACGCGGTTGGTCTCACAGTGAAATGGACACGCGCCATGGACACTGCCATTAATTTAATAAATTCTTCCAGCACTTTGGCCAACTGCGTAATTGCGCAGAATTACAAGGGTGTTGCGGCTGGTGCAGGCAAACTTTTTGTTAGCGATTGCGTGTTTGAAAATAACGGTTTACAGGCCATATATTCAATTGGCGCTGACGCGAGTTTGAAAAATAATAAATTTATCAATAACGGCTGGGATAATACTAAATTGGAATGGTGGAAGCAATCACCTTATGGTCCGGTGGCAGTGCGCGATGTTGTTCCCAAATTGGAAGGGAATAATTTTGCAAGCAATACTGTCAATGCCATTGATTGGGGCGGAACAATTTCCACCACGAGCACATTGGAAATTATCAATGATTTGCCGCTCGTGTCCAACGGCTTCACTGTCTCGGCCGGAGCGTTGTTGCAAATTAAACCCGGCGTGACTTTTAAAATGAAACCAGGCGCGAACATTATTGTGAATGGCGCGATTGATGTTGTCGGCTTGCCTGACAAAAAAATAACTTTCACTTCTTGGCGCGATGACAGCGACGGATTTGATTCCAATTCTGATAGTTCCAGTTCTACGCCGAATCAAATCGGCTTAGAGTGGGGGCAATTCAAATTTGAAACTGGCGCCACTTCCACTTTAAACAATGTGGTTATTCATTATGCCAATCAATCGCCCAAACTTGGCAATCCAGAAGGTTCTATTTACATCAACAACACGCCAATTTCCATTGATAATTTATTATTGGAATTTTCGGCTTTGCCAGGAGTTGCCATGCATTTGAAAAACGCGAGTCAAGCAGAAATTAAAAATAGTGTAATTAGAAATTACGCCAAAAATACTCTAAACTATCCGTCAATCGGTTTGAAAATTGACGCAGGCGCGCCGAAAATTTCATCCACTGTTGTTCAGACGTTTAACAATGGTTTGCAAATACTTAATAATCCGGATTTAAGCAGTGTGGATGTGGAATATATTGACGCTCCTTAAGGACTCATCAAAATCTCTGCCTGTGTCCGTCCGCTCACCACGATTTCCGTATTTATTGTTTGGTAACCGCTCAATTCCACAGTCGCGGTGTAGGTGCCGCTGTCCAGGCCTGAAAAAAAGGCCTGTCCGGGCGGAGTGCATCCGGAAGTAAAACTCACAGCCACATCTGACACTTGCGGCGTACAGTTGTTGCTGTCTGTGTTTAAAAATAGTTTGTAGCGTAAATAACGGTCGCCATTATGAACCGACGAGATATTGGCATCGCTCGCAGTGTAATATGTCGCACTCGTGCCGTCCGGACCTTTGTAATTCCATGTTTCCGGTGAGGCCACAGCCGCGGTGGCGATTTGAAATTTGACCGGCGCGGCGCCGCAAGCCGGCGGCTGGGCCAATGGTTCCCAAATTAGATTGGTAAAATTGCTGGCAGTGCCGGTATCAAAAGTTGACGATTCCAACAAGCCGGTTAAATAATATTTGCCGGCGAATTTTGATAAAAACAAATCCCCTGCCGGATTATCTATCTCCACATTGCCATCCTGCTCCCAGAATTTTGTTTCATCAATAAATTGCGCCTGGCCGGAACTGCCGGACCAATCAGTTTGGCGCAGATAGCCATGGCCGGTGGTCAGGTCATCAATAAAAGAATTTTTCGTAATAGTAATTTTTGCGTTGGACAGCGGCAATTTGGTGGCGCTGTCTTTTATTGTCGCGAGCAATGAATTGGTAGTGTGAGTTTTTAAAATAAAAGTTAAATCCTGCTGTGAATTTGGCGCTAAAGCCACAGGCAAAGTTGGGATACTGCCGGAAATGTCGTATGAGGATGCGCTGGGCAAAGCAAAAGAATAAGTGTCCCACTCCATGTTGGATAAAGTTTTTTGGCCGTCGCCATTGGTGCTGACGGTTTGACTGTATTTATAGACATCAGGATTGGCGCCGATTATTTTTGAACCATGCGCTTCAACAGCCACATTGCCGATGGCTGAACAAAAAACATTTTGTGTTTTTAAATTAAAACTGCTGATTTTGTCAATGGCAAAACTGATATTGGTGACAGTGGACGCGGCCACGGTGGCGGGCGGTTTTAAAGGATTGGGATTGCTTTGGCTGGCTGTAATAGTGTTATCAGTTGAGTAGCCGCTTTTTGTGGCAATGATTTTATACGCTTCAACAGCCGGCGGCATGTCAATCAAGCGCAGTTCGCCATTGTTGCCGGTTACGTCGTCAATAGTTAATTCCGCGACACCATCTTTATTTTCATCTTTTTCAATATGTACATTGGCTTGCGCCACTGCGCTTCCTGCAGAATCAAACACAGAAATGAACAAAGCTCCGCCGCCAGTACTGCTTTCCAAGCCGTCAGGCGCTACGCGGGTGTTTAAAATGACCGAAGTCGTCTGCATCGAGCATGAAGTGCAAGATACGGTAACCTCAGCTTGTTTGGAGTCGGCTGGGGACAAATCATTAGGCGTGCCACCGATTGTGCCATCAAATGGGTCGTCAATGTTGCGGACAGTGGTCGTGAGCTTAAATGTAACGCTATTGCGCACTTTGGTTTGTTCATAAGTTAGAACGCCAGAGGGTATGCCATTTAAAATGCCTACGCTTTCATAAGGCAGATTACGAATGATTTCCAGTTGTTCATTGGCCAGTTGTGTGGATAAGATCTGAATTTTACCTCGATAAATGATTTTATAGGTGTATTGAAACGCGCCAAAAATACCCAACATGACTAACACCATAATGCCAATGCTAACCACCATTTCAATTAAAGTAAAGCCGGATTGTTTTTTAAGTTTAAGCATAAGAAAGTGGCTGTTGATAAGATTATACCACAAATAGTTGAATGGATACAAAAATAAGTGGATTAAGGCGATTTTGCCGGATTATTTATTTTCCGACGCTAGATATTATTGTGGTTTAGGTAAAAATGATAGAAGAGTGTAATATTTTATGGTCAAGATAAGTTTCTTGTGAAACTTTTGGAAAAATTTGTTTAAATTACGGAATTGATTGGTTTGTGGAGTTTTGTCTATAACTTTTTTGCAGTCGCGGCGACAGTTCGCAGCAAAAAAGGTTATAGACAAAACTCCGGAAGGATTAGATTCTTGATTTTAGTTATAAAAAGATTGTTTTGGCAGTTATCCACAGGTAAATTTGTATAGACTAGTGTAGACAAATTTTTAAGCAAACAAAAATTTGTATAGTATAGTCTATACAAATTTTGGTGGACCCACCGGGAATCGAACCCGGGCCTTGGCAATGCGAATGCCACGTAATGCCACTTTACTATGGGCCCTTAAAATCTATTATTTGTTCTTTTTTTGCCCCCAGCATGAATTGAACACACATCTTGCCCTTAGGACGGGCCTGTTCTATCCGTTGAACTATGGGGGCAGGTGTTTTTTAGCCAGGCAGTTTCATTTGAAACAATTTTAAAGCCTTTTTTGTCTTTATTTTTTGCCTTTTCAGCTAATCTTATTTATTAACAAGTGTCGTCAAATTATTCTTTCAATTCTTTTAATTGAGAACCATTCTTTTGCCCCCTTTTTTATTATTCATAACCGTTCCTTATATTTAATCACATATTTGTAAGTTTGACAATCAAGATAACATTTTGCTAGTATTTAAGCAGGAACTTGGGAGGAAAAATAACAAACACGGAGGAAGATAAAATGAGCGGATTGATTGCATTCTTTGTTATCATGGTAGTGATTTTGGGCTCTGCTCTGGTTATATATGCCCAGATTATAAAGGAAAGCCATACTCGCGCGTCTAAAGCGGAACTGGAAACAAAATCACCCATGTTAACGTCAAGCGTGAAAACCAAGAATGTCCGTGAGCTTTTGAGCCAAGCGGATATAGGTACCTTGTGGATAATCAACCATCATGATGGCGGCCGCCACACCTATGAAATCCTTGTTCGCGGTGTTTTGAGCGCGGAACATCTTGACAATTTGCAAAATCAAGATGTGGATGAATTTCAGAGGCGTAATCCAGCGCATCGCCGCACTTTCATGGCCGCTTTAAACGGAGCTGACGGAGTTTTAGCCAAACTGGCTGATGGCGAAGACATTGGCTGGGCTGGAGCAGAACTGATTCGTCGGTGTAATGAGTGGGGAATTTATCCTGGTGGTATCAAGGCCGCATTTGGCAGTGTGATTGCCGGGCGGCCGCAGATTCCAGGATCAACCGGCACTAATGCCGCCATGACGCGTTTAAATTTCATCTTGGAGCCGTCTAAAGGCATTCCGGCTCAAATTCAACGGCGTGACTCTCAGTTCTTCCGCCCGCTGGCTTAATCGGCCATGTCATCGCGCAACCAACACCGCCTGCGTCGTCACCACTTGATGATCGCGGGCTTTTTTTATTATTGCTTTTTTAATCCAAAACAGCTAGAATTAGATATATGCAAAATATTATTTTCATTATTTTTAGTGTAACCTTTTTTATCATACTCATTGGCTTATTTGTGTTATACAAAAAACTTCATGCATTGAATCAACCAAAAGACCAGCAAGGTTTTTTGTTACTACAAAATCAGCTTAACGAATTGACGCGCGCGGTGGATTTAAAACTTACAGAAACGCATAAATCTGTGCAACAACAATATGGCATTAGCACGCGCGTGATTCAGGAAGTGACGGAAAAATTGACCAAATTGGAAGAAACCAATAAAAATGTGGCGAGTTTTGCCGAACAATTGCAATCACTGGAAGATATTTTAAAAAATCCAAAACAGCGCGGAATTTTGGGTGAGTATTATTTGGAAACGGTTTTAAAAAATGTTTTGCCGCCGAAAAGTTTTGCCATGCAATACAATTTGGGGCAGGATGAAGACGGGCACGATTTAATCGTGGACGCGGCGGTGTTTGTGAAAGACAAAATAATTCCCATTGATTCCAAATTTTCTTTGGAAAATTATAATCGCATTATTAATGAAAAAGATTCTTTGGAAAAAGAAAAATTGGAAAAACTATTCAAACAGGATTTGAAAAATCGCATTGATGAAACAGCCAAATACATCAAGCCAAATCAAGGCACGGTTGATTTTGCTTTTATGTTTATTCCGGCCGAAGCGATTTATTATGATTTGCTTGTCAACCAGGTCGGCGGCATTAAAGTCAATACCAAGGATTTGATTGAATACGCCACCAAAGAAAAACATGTGATTATTGTTTCCCCAACTTCATTTTTGGCATATTTACAAACGGTTTTACAAGGGCTTCGCGCTTTGCAAATGGAGGACTCAATCAAAGACATTATTAAAAGAATAGGGGACTTGAGCAAACATTTGTTGGCCTATGATGATTACATGAAAAAACTTGGCGGGCATTTGGGCACGGCCGTGAACGCGTATAATTTATCTTACAAGGAATTTAAAAAAATTGATAAAGATGTGGCGAAAATAAGCGGTGGGGAGAGCCAGATTGAGCCGTCGCTGATTGACAAACCAATGGTGGAAGAGTAGGCGCTTGACATTTTTGGCTGATTTTAATATACTACTAATCATAATTATCTAACTTGTTTTAATCAGTTATGCCTAATAAATCAGCGGCCATTAAGGCCTTGCGACAAACGAAAAAAGCCACAGCCAAACACGAGAAAATCAAGGCTGGTCTTGATCTTTTGATGAGAAAAATCATCAAAGCCCTGGCAGCCAAAGCCAAAGATGAATTGAAAAAATTGGCAGTGGAGTGGCAAAAGGCCTGCGACAAAGCAGTGAAAGGAAATGTGTTGAAAAAAAATACCGCCAATCGAATGAAGTCAAGATTGATGGCAAAGATTAACGCGATTAAGTAATTAAAAAAGAGAGCCGCTCGGCTCTCTTTTGTTATTGGCAAATTTTGGCCACAAGCATTTCCAAAGATGATGCGTAATCTCCCTCGCCAGTTTTGGCCTTGAGATCAATATTTAATAACTCGCTATAAATTTCTTTTAATTTTGCAAATGAGAATCCCGGCAAAATTGCCAGGGTTTTTTTAACCACAAACGGATGAATGTCCAGCTCTTTGGCAGCGCTGTCAGAGGTTGAGCCCGGGTTGAGAGAAAAATAATCTTTGAGTAATAAAAGTTTGCGCCATTGCCCGACAATCAAATTAAAAATTTTACCAGACTCTTCTCCGTTGTCAAATTGAGTATGCAAAAGCTTAATTGCTTCTTTGGCGCGCCGCCCGGTGAGAGCGTCCAGGAAATGAAAAATATTATCATCGCCGACTTCATTCAAGAAAAGATTTACATGTTTTAACGTAATTTTTTTCTCCGACTCTTTTGACAAATAGGCCGCGATTTTATCAAGTTCATTGATTATTTGCCACAAGCTGTCAAAAGGATAATTGGTCAACGCAGTCAACGCGTATTGTTCAATTTCCAAGTTACGACCGGCAATTTCCCGTTTAATCCATTGGTTTAATTTCACGCCAGATAGTGTTTCAAATTTTTGTGAAAATTTTTGTTTGGCCAATGTTTCAAAAAGAGGATGGGAATTTAATTTGATTTCGCTTTCCCAAAAAATGACGACTGATGTGTCCGGCAATTTTTTATTTTTTATCAATTCCAAAAGATTGGCCCATAAGTCCTTTTTTTTGTTTTCGGATAATCGCTCCAGTACAGTCAGTCGTTTCTCGGCTAAAAAAGGACTGGCGACCATGGCTTCCAGCATCTCGGCGCCTTCGGCTTTGGCTGCGTCAAAAATATTTAGATTCAGGCCGGATGGGTCGCGTTTGGCCTTGAATTCGGCAATCATTTTTGATAATTGTTGGCGGCTGCGCCAAGTGTCCGGACCGTGAAGCATTATGAGCATAGTAAAGATATTGTAAAACAAAACACCACTCCGGTCAAAGGAGGGGTGTTTTTTTGAACGGTGATTATTCCATCAAAATTGCGAGCGAACGCTGTGGCGACAAACGGAAGTAATTGGCCACATGAAACGCTTTAACCATCAATTTTTCAATTTCATTCACTTCAAATTGTTTGAAAGTGGCACCCACGCCTTGCAATGATTTTTTCAATTGCTGTTCCAAAGCGTCCGGCGTGACTATTTTTAGAGATTCAGCCAGCTGATTCATGGTCTCGGTCAGAGCGCGCAGATGTTCAATAATTTCCAGAGCCGAATCCTCTGTCAGTTTTTGATTAGCCAAGGCGCGCAAGTCATCAAGGTGAGTTTTGGCTTCATCCAACAAGAATTGCGGCTCGCTCACATCTTCGCCCTTTTTTTCCAGTTTGGCAATTCGTTGTTCATACTTTTTGACATTGGCGGCCGTTTGACTGGCATATTTTTTCACGCTCACGACATTTTTCAAGTTGTCGGAAATTTGTTGGATATCGGCTAATTTTTCCAAGATATTGTCCTGAATAAATGTGAATAAATCATTTTCAAACGAAGCGGATCTAACTTGCTCCACTGCCGCTTTCACTTCATCCAGCAAAGTGCGCATATTTTGAATTTCTTCCGTGGCGTCAAATTTGAGCCGGGCGGCTGTTTTTTCCGTTTGAACGACCAGCCGTTCGGTGGCCGTAACGCGAGCCGCGATCATTTTGATAATCTGTGGAATACGAGCCAGCTGTTCAAGCCGAGGCATGAAGTCGTTTAAATTTTCCACCAGTTGCGGCAATTGTTCCATAATATCCTTGATTTCATCGTAGGTCTCGGCTGTTTTGGCATTTGCAACCAGTTCTTTGGCTTTAGCCAAAGTGTCTTTTATAGCCGCGTCAACGACAAATCCTTTCTTTTCCAAACCGGCTATCCGTATATCCAAAGTTTTAAGATATTTCTCAAAATTTTTAACGCCGTTCTTCATGTCACGCAAGGCCTGTTTTTGGAATTTTTCATCGCGCTGTTGTTCATTCACTTGATTGTCGTTTTCCGTGGCGTCTTGGTAGGCCTCGCGCATAATTTGTATTTCTTCTCGTATCGCTTCCATCACGCTCATCGCGTCGGTAATTTTGGAATCAACTTTTTGTATTTTATCGCTTAAGGCTGCGATTTTTGACAGCACGGTGCCATCTTTCAGTTTTTTAAAGTATCTTTCAAACATACGCAATTCGCGCAACATGTCTTTTTTCTCTCGCTCAATCTGTTTAGACATGTCCGGAGATTGTACTGGTTGGGGTTGAGGTGTAGGTTCCGGAGTTGGAGGTGTTAATTTGCAAGAACCGGTGGAACAATAACCGGTATTTTTGGAGCTATTGTCATAGCACCAGATGCCTCCTCTGTTAAGGCATGTAGAAACATTGTCTTCTTGT
>JACROI010000009.1 GCA_016214465.1 Candidatus Magasanikiibacteriota bacterium | reverse complement strand
GCTGATTCGACCGTTGCGCACCTGATCATTCAACTCGAACATCTGCTCTATGGTAACGCGCATAGCACCCTCCATTTTTTCACCTGTCAACAGTCGCTTACAGAATCGGTAACCATTACCGAAACCATAGCAATACACCAAACAGGCAAAATTGACCGAGACCAATTCCCGGCCTTCTTTTGAATCACCCAAATGAACCAAAAGAAAGCCGAGAATAAATTAAGTTAAAGAACAATTCCGACTCTATTTTATATCACATCGGCTAAATTATGTCAAGCTAATATTCATCCAAAGTCAATTGTGCGCAGTTTTGCCAAGAATATGTTTGAACCTGTTTCAGGCCATTTTCAATCAATTTTTGGCGCAGATTCTCATCGTTCAAAATCTGCTTCATTTGTCCAGCCAATTCTTTTGGCTTGTATGGATCAAAATACAAAGCCGCTTGGTCTAAAATTTCCGGCAAACAGGAGGCGTTGGATGCCAAAACCGGCGTGCTGTGCGCCATGGCTTCCAAAGGCGGCAAACCAAATCCCTCGCTTAAACTTGGAAAAACAAAAGCAGACGCATTATGATACAAATCAGTCAATTCGGCATCAGAGGCCTCACATAAAAAAATTATAGGCAGCCATGGATATTTTTCATAAGCCAATAGCTTGAGACGCTCATAAAAATAATCTGACCGGCCGACCAAAATCAAAGACAACGGCATTGTCCAATCATTTTTTAAAATAGCAAACGCTTCCAGCAGACGCTCTAAATTTTTATGAGGATAGGCCGCGCCGACATAGAGAAGATATGATTGCTCAAACGCGTCATTGCGAGAAGCCCAGCGACCTGCCTGCCGGTAGGCAGGCGAAGCAATCTCGTCCAAACAATTTTCTCTTCGGCCACATTCAATTTTTCCACCAAGTCATTTTTAACAAATTTGGACGGCACAAAAACTTTACGCGCTCGCCGAACTGCCGACCACAACACCAGCCGATGCGCGAGATATTTTATCCAATAAAAAACCGCCGGCAAAGTGGAGGCACGGCGATCGGGAAAACGCAATAAAATCAAATCATGAACAGTTATCAAAAATGCCTTGCGATAAAACAGCGGAACATTCCAATGCAAAAAATGCGCTAAATCAATTTTCTGTTGATACAAAATCAACGGCCACCAAATCTGTTCTTGCCAGCTGTACCAACGAATATCAACCACAATTTTTTTAAATCGCGCGTTTTGCAACTGATATAATTCCCCTCCTTGCGATGTCACAAAAATCAGATATTCATTTTTATCATCAATCTTTTCCAAATGAGCAATCAGCTCGCGCGTGTACCGCCCCAGCCCGCCGGCTTCGGCGTAAAATCGCGCGTCAATTCCTATTCGCATACAAATTCAAAGGTAAGGCTCGCCACCCATTTTGAAAATCTTCATAACGCCCACGCACTTGCTCTTCAATTTTTTTCTTAAAATTATCCGCGCTGAATCGCAGAGCGTGTTCGCGAATTTTAATTGAATCAAATCCAATGGGATCAAAACGCAAAAGTGTGTCCAAAAGATCCTCCCACGACGGCTCTCTGAAAAAACAACCGGTTACCCCCTCCACCACTGTCTCCAAAGCCCCGCCATTTGCCAAAGCGATCACCGGCCTGCCTGAAGCCATTGACTCCACTGCCGTGATGCCAAAATCTTCGGCTTGCGGATGAATAAAAGCCAAAGCGTGAGAATATAGCTCGGCTTTTCTAGCATCATCCACCGACCCGACAAATTCAATATTTTTCTTGGCAATCATTTTTAATTTTTCTTCTTCCGGCCCGCTGCCAAAAATTTTCAATGGCCAACCCAGACGATTAAAAACCTTCACCACCAAATCAAATTTTTTGTAAGGCACCAAACGGCCTCCAGCCAGATAATAATCACCAAGTGACTCGGCGATTTTAAAAAGACCCGTGTCCACCGGCGGATAAATCACCTCGGCCTCGCGGCGATAGTATTTTTGAATCCGCTGGCGCACATTTTCCGAATTGGCGATAAAATGATCAACGCGCTGGGCGCTCATCTGATCCCAAGAACGCAAACGGGAAATCAACGGCGGTAAAATTATTTTTACCAGCCGGTTGTAATTCAAATCCTCAATATAGCTGCGCGTGTCTGTCCAAAGATAGCGCGTCGGCGTGTGGCAATAGCACAAATGCAATCCGCGCGCCGATGTAATCACTCCCTTGGCAAAAGCGCTGGTGGATGAAATCACCACATCAAATTCGGACAAATCATGCCGCTCGGTGGCAAAAGGCATCAAAGCCAAATACCAGCGATAATGGCTCACGCCCAATGGCATAAATTGCAAAAAAGTGTAATGCAAATCTTGCGCCAAAAAATACGCCGGTGTTTTTTGCTTGTCGTAGAATAAAACAAAAATCGGAGCGGATGGGTAAATTTCATGCAAGGCCTTTAATACCCGTTCCGCTCCTCCGTCTTGCGAAAGATAATCGTGAACCAGAGCGACTTTCATAATTTCTAGGGATGAGCCAAGCCAAAAATTTATTTTTGGCTTGCGAAGCCCGACGAAATTTCAAGCTCCGCTTATAAAACTACAATGCCT
>JACROI010000020.1 GCA_016214465.1 Candidatus Magasanikiibacteriota bacterium | reverse complement strand
CGTAACTTTGTTTAAAATGTTCATAATGTTTGTTTTAGGTCTTTAAAAAGCCCTTTCCGGGGCTTTTTAATTATGTATGTATTATACCATACACTGGAAAAAATGTCAAACATCCAAATTCTTCACGCTCTTGGCATGGGTTTGAATAAAGCGCTTGCGTGGCTCCACTTCATCGCCCATCAGAATGTCAAAAATCTCGTCAGCTTTTTCCGCGTCTTCCACGGTCACCAATTTCATAATCCGCCTTGCCGGATCCATGGTTGTTTCCCACAATTGTTCAGGGTTCATCTCGCCCAAACCTTTGAACCGTTGAATGTTCATTTTCACCCCGCCGACAGTGGTAGAAGCTTCCCCTTCCTCCGCCTCGCCTTCAACCATTCCTTCAACGTCAGCCGCTTTCTTATTTTTCTCTTTGGCGGCGGCCGCTTTGTTTTTAGCCAATTCCGCCAGATATTTATCTTTGTCTTCGTCATTGAAAAAATATTTTACTTCTTTGCCGGCTTGAATACGATATAAAGGCGGTTGAGCAATAAAGATATGACCTTGCGTGATGAGCTCGGGAAAATAACGATAGAAAAGCGTTAATAAAAGAGTGCGGATATGCGCGCCGTCGGTATTATGCACCAACAAACCGCCATTGCCGGCGATAAAATTCGGATGCCCTTGCACTGTCAAGTCATAAACAAAATCGTCGTTGCATTTCACCCGTTTGACGCGCATAACTGGAATAGCCATTAAATCAGAAGAAATTTTTTCAATATATCGTTTTCCCAAATTAGGATACTGCTGATTGTCACTCAAATATCTCGCGAGCCGCGCGAAATTTTTATGATTTTTCCAAACCGGCGACATCTTGGACAATTGCTCCTTAGTCGTCACTGTAACATCATAACGAACAAAATTGCCGCGATAAGTAATGCCGCGACTGGTGTGGGTGAAAGGCGTCCGGCTGGACACAGCTGGAAAAATGCCCATTTGGCGATAAAGCGTGACAATGCCATCAGCCAACCGGCGCGAACAAGTAGTGTGACCGATAAAGGCTTTAACAGTTTTCCTCGCCGATGAAACAACTACCGTGCCGTCGCTTTCCAAAAGCCCTTGTAAAAAAGCCATTTTAATCTCATCGGCGACATTGAATAATTGGTCAGGAACAAATTTTTCCTGCGCCTTTTTGCCGAACAAACCCAGTGTCTCCAACAGTAAACGGAAAGTAAAAGAATGAAAACGAACTTCATGACAAGTGCCGTTGACCGCTTTGACCGCGTGAGTCTTGATAATTTTTTCTAGAACATTCTTAAGCCGCTCAAAATAGACGCGATTTTTATCTCCGCCTAATGACAAAATAAAACGATTCGGGCTGTTTTTAGTCGCTGAAAAACAGCCGTCGCCCAAATACCAACCCAAAAGATAAGCCAAATCCTCATCTAAATCAATGGCGGCCGGCACCACATCACTATGATTTTTATAAGTTAAACAGATGTTTGGCGATAATGGTTCTGACCAATCGGCCAAAGGCACGAAAGCGGAAATTTTTGAACCTCCTTGCCAATCAATATGTGATAAATAAGAACGAAACTGATGCGCCCGAGGCAAAACATTATCAATTTTTGTTTCCCATTGCTGGACCACGGTTTTATAAACCCCGACTTTTTCCGCCATGGCAAAACGACTGACGCCTTGCAGTTCGCGCTGTTTTTGCAATTGTCGCCATTCTCCGTGCGCCAAATTCACCCACGCCGTTTCCGGTAATGCTTCCAAGGCAACGTCCTGAATCGCGATGGCTAAATCTTCAGCGTGCAACATAGCGGCGCTAATCAAATCAATGGTCAATTGTTTATCCTGGCTCGGTAAAGCGCGCGGTAAAACCAGCAAATCACCCGCTTCAATCTGATCGCCGCGTTTTTCTGATAATCCGTCTTGCCCAGCCACGTAAACGCTGTGCCAAGCCGTCACTTTAATTTTATATCCGCATCGGGTGGTAATTTCGTAAATGGGCGTGCGCCGGCGATGCTTCACCACATTCACCAATTGTTTTTGTTTCACGTTTTTATTATTACTGTCGCAAGCCAATACTTCATAATTTTTTGGTGAAACGCAACCATCCACGAACGCGCCAATATCAACCAAGGAATAAAGTGATTTATTTTTGTCATAAACCAGTATCGGCGTGTCTCCGGTCACGCTGTCGGCATCAGTCATAATCACTACGCGATGATAGCGCAATTTGGTAATATCAAACATTTCGCCGATATTGGTGCCTAAGGCGATAATTAAAGATTTTAATTCGTTATTGGCCAAAATTTTATCCAACCGCGATTTTTCAACATTCAAAATTTTGCCGCGCAATGGCAAAATGGCCTGAAATTCGCGATTGCGACCTTGTTTCCCGCTGTTATGAACAAAAACACCCGAAGCTAGAGCAAAATTATGAGTGTGAGGAACTTCAATGTCATAGACATCAAATCTTTCTTGCATTTTTTCAATCTTAACTATCTTGTGATTGAAATTCCCCGCAGTTGCTAAACTGAAAAAAATTTTTGATTCTAAAAAATTATCTTCCTCAATCAATTTTAATCTGAATGATTCATAAAACGGCATCAAACTCAAATCCTGTGTCAGATCTTTCGCTTCCATATAAGACCCGTCGCGTAACATAAATTTGTGATCAGGCGTACAAATCAATTTTTCATTATTATCCAAAATAATTTTAATAACCTCCGCATTCTTTTTAGTAACACGCGGATTGATGATTTTTTCAATGCCGATATTGCCGTCACTTTTTATTGTATAACAATAATTTTGTTTACCTATCTTATCTTCTTCCACTAATTCTTCAAAAGAGATATTTCTTCCGTCAACCAATGCCACTTTAGTGTTTCCAACCCAGCAGCCTCCGGCACTGTCGCCCTCCACTATATATAACTCCGACACGCTCGCGTCTTTGGATGAACAGTCCGCCAATTTACCGGGCAAAGTAAATCCTTCCAAAGCGCCCTTGCGCAAAACTGCCTCGCGCGCAATCTTTGCCGCGGCCCGCGCCTTGGCCGCAAGAATGCACTTGCCCATAATCACCTCGGCGTCGCGCGGATGCTCTTCCAGCCAAGTGGTAAATGACTCGCCAAAAATCGTTTCCACAGCTGTTTTCACTTCCGGATTGCCAAGTTTGGCTTTGGTCTGACCTTCAAATTGCGGATTGGTCAATTTTACGGAAATCACGGCCGTCAATCCCTCGCGCACATCTTCTCCGGTCAAATTTTCTTCCTTTTCTTTCAAATAACCCTTGTCGCGCGCATATGAATTAAGTGTGCGAGTTAAAGAAGTGCGAAAACCCATCAAATGCATGCCGCCTTCGGGATTGAAGATATTGTTGGCAAAAGTATAAACCAAATCTTTCATGTCATCAACATAACGCAAAGCCACTTCCACAACAATTTCGTCAGTGGTTTTCTTTTCAATGTAAAAAACATTTTCGTGTTTGGATTCTTGCAAACGATTCATGTGCCGCACATACGACGCCACACCGCCTTCAAAGTAGAAAATATATGATTTTATCGCGGCCTGATCGCGCTGATCCAAAGCGATAATTTTTACGCCCTTGGTGAGATAGGCCTGCTGGCGCAAATGATCTAATACTGTGTTCCAATCATATTCCAGTGTTTCAAAAATTTTCGGATCAGGATGGTATGAGATGGTGGTGCCGTGCTCTTTGCTTTTACCAATCTGTTTTACTTTTTTCAATGGACGGCCGTGCTCATACTCCTGCATGAAAATACCGCCATCGCGCCGTACCTCGGCTTTGAGCAAAGTGGAAAGAGCATTTACGACCGACACGCCAACGCCATGCAAACCGCCGGAAACCTTGTACCCGCCCGCGCCGAATTTTCCACCAGCGTGCAATTTAGTCAGCACCAATTCCAACGCCGACACTTTGTATTGTTTATGAATATCCACTGGAATGCCGCGGCCGTTATCTGTCACCTCAACAGTGCTGTCAGGCAAAAGCCGCACGGTGATTTCATTGCAAAAACCGGCCATGGCCTCATCAATGGAATTATGGCAGACAATCGGCGAAAAACCCGCCACAAAATTTTCCCCGTTTGGCACGGAAAAATCATAAACCCAGGGTCGATCGTACGGCATTTTTTTAATGGCCACCACTTTCAAAACTCCTAAATCCGATTTTAAAAACCGCTTAGCTTCAGGATAAAGAGCAATCCGCTTGGCTTTCAAAAGCGCGGTGATTTTAGCAACCGAAACGCCGCCGTCAGTATCTAAACTGAAAGAGCAAGGCTTCTGCCAATTGATTTTGGCAATTATTTCCTGTACTGGCAAACGATTTAAATAAGACGACTCAGTGTTCCAATAAAAATCAATTATTTTGGCATGCGTCGCGCGGGTGATTTTGCCTTCCCTCACCCGACCGCGATAATTTATTTTAATAGTCCTCCCCCCGGGTTGATTATTTTCGCTAATGGAAAAAGTTTTGTCAAGAGAAAACAAAAGATAAGATAAATCATTGATTAAATCATCGCTGGCGGAAACGGCCGTAAATTTTGTCCGCAAATCCAACCCGGGCGAAGTGTTGCATATCAAATGTCGAGTAAATTCTGCGGCCGGATAGCCATCGCCAGCCAAATAAGCGATGAGATAACGCTCGCGCAGGTTGGACGCTATGTTAAAAATCAAAGATGGCACAACTTTCTCATGACTGTTATTGCCGGTTTGCAGAATTTCTCTGAAAATCGCGCTAATCAACAGCGAATCAATCTGAATAGTGACGGCTGTTTCGTGAGCGTAATGAATTTGCGCCTGATAATTAAAAACTTTTTGAATCAAATCGCGCGTATAATTGACCAAGTCCTTTTCTTTACTGCCAAAACTCATTGCCAACCGCCGCGTTTTGCCGACGCTGATGAAGTTGGTGCCTTCGGCAGTAAAAATCCCCAAAAGCTCAATTAAATTTTTATCTACGGGCAAAATGGGCTTGATTCTGAATGACTCGCTGTTTTTGTTGCCTAATTGACAATGAACAAAATGTTGCCGCAATTTCTTTGGCAAAGACCGCGCCAAATTAAATGGCAAATAATCAAAACGTTTAAAATCATAAAAAATGTTTGACCAAGAACGGCTGCTCACAACATTTCCCAGATTTTGGTCGCGGCAGTATTTTTTAACCCAGGGCTTGAAATCATCATTCAAAATATCCGCTACATTATATAAGTTGAAGGAGGAGGTCTTTTCCGCCGGCAGTTTTAAAAATTCGTCAAAAAGATTAATTATTTTAATGTAATTCGCCGGTTTTACAAAATTCTTGGGCACGACCGCGTAATCGCCAACCGCCAACTCACTGCCTTTAATCGGCCGGACTTCACCCTTCTTCAAAGTAAAAAGCGAATGATAGGGCGTAATCTGAACCTTGCAATTATTCTGCAAAGTGATTTCCAGAATTTCACTGTTGACCCGATGGCGAATCAAACTGGAAACCGGCGTCCAAGACATTTTCAAAGTACGGGGACTGAAAGACAAGGCCTTAAAATTAAAACCCTGTCGCAAGATTTCCGTGCGCAATAAATGATTGCAACTCTGGCCCACCGGCTTGCCAGCCGCGGCCATGGTTGAATCAATTATCTCACCGATTTTTTTAAGTTCCACCCGGCCATCGGCTTCAACCAAAACCGGTGTTTCATAAGTTAAAGAATTATCCACCACCTCCCAAATCAAATGATGCAAGCCGGTGGTGCCGGTTGAACCAATATACATGCCTGGCCTTTGCCGCACCGGCTCCAAGCCCTCCAAAACAGTAATGTGTTTGGCGCTATAATCCCCGGACGGGTTGGCTGATGGCTTTTTCAAGCTCTCTTTGGCTGATTTTTTGGACATATTTAAAAAGATATTTTAACAAATCTTATGGACATATTGTATCAAAAAAAAAAGAAGGGGGCAAGCCCACGTTGACAATTTTATTCACCAATGTTAGTATATTTTGAAGCCCAAATTAACATAGGGCTAACAAGGAGGAGACAAATGGAGCACTGTGTGCAATACGCGCTTTCTGCCGATGAAGTGACCCGTGCTCTTGGTGGTTTCGCGCCAAGTTCCGCCAAAATGCGCAGCATTCTAAACGGATCTCGTTGGGAGGTCTGGCATGGATTGCCTCTGGCCTACGGCTTTGAGGAAGCTCACAGCCAGAGTGATGACATCGGCTTGGCTGCAAAACACGATGGCGTCCATATCTGGGTTTCGCCGTCAGAGTACGTCAAGCTAAAGCATCTGCCAGACATGCAGGCGGCAATTCTGATGGTGTTCTGCGATGGCGACTCCAAGGTGAAACGGCGTTGCGATATATTTCTCGCCGATATGGAAGGCGACAATCTGGACAAAGTGATTTCCCGAGCTCAAACATTGAACGCCGAGCTCGTAGCCAAACCCAAACCAATTCAAAAGCGGAATTAAAAATCCGCTAACCTTTTCTCACAGCTCTGCTTCAGCAGAGCTCTTTTTTTATTTATGAATAATTCAATCCGATAAATCCGAATTGACAAAATATCCAAAATATATTTAAATGATAATGTCTTTCCTGGTTGGACTTAGACAGTACCTGTCAAAAAAATTCAAAGGAGAATTATCATGTGGCCTTTCAATCATGTGCGGAGTCCTCAATTTCTCGTTGGACTGGATATTGGTTCGCACAGCGTCAAACTCGCGAAACTGCGCTGCGATCGCACTGGCAGAATGGAGTTGGTGGCGTTTAAAACCGCGCCACTTCCGCCAGAGACTGTGGTTGATAATGCCATAATGAACTGCGCCGCGGTTTCTAATTGCGTCCGCGAGCTGGCGCAAAGAGCCAAAGTGTTCGGCGCTAAATGCGCCGTCAATACATCCGGTCATAGGGTCATCATCAAAAAGATCTATATTCCACAAATGACCGCGAAGGAGTTGGAAGAGTCCATCAAGCGGGAAGCCGAGCAATACATCCCATTTGATATCAAAGATATCAATGTGGATATTCAGATACTTAACCATTACGCCGGACAAGGAATGATGGATGCTCTGTTGGTCGCCTCCAAAAAAGATGTCATCGACGACATCTTCAATGTGGTGGAAACAGCGGGACTCCATCCTGTGGTTGTTGACGCGGATGTCTTTGCCTGTCAAAACGCTTTCAATCTCAACTACGGCTTCCAGCCGCTGATTGTCGCGCTTGTCAATATCGGCGCATCCAACATCAACATTAATGTTGTCGCCAACGGCGTCACGGTGCTCACTCGCGATATCCCCATAGGCGGGTCGCTCCTGACCGAGAAAATTCTGAAGGATCTCAATGTCCCGTGGGAAGAAGCGGAATACTACAAGACAAACGCTGACAACGACACAATTTCGTCGTCGGCTGTACTCATGGAGGTAAGAAAATGCGACGAGTTTGTTTCCGAAATGCTCGTGACAGAGATCCAGCGCTCGCTGGATTGGTTTATCTCCGTGACTATCGACGCCAACATCGCTCGCATTTTCTTGAGCGGCGGGGCTACTCAATCAAGAGCTTTCATACTAGCGCTGGAACAGCGACTGAAAGACAACCAAATGAACACCGCAGTTGAAATCGTAAATCCGTTCTGTGGTATTTCAATAGACACTCGACGGTTTGATACAGATACGATACAGGCGCTCAAACCAATCGCCGCAGTCGCCATTGGCTTGGCCATGCGCTACCAAGGTGACCGCCAAGCGGGAGAAAACGGAGTCAGAATCAACCTTGCTCCACCTCCACAAGCAACAAAAGACACCTGTAAAAAACCGTCTATTCCTCGCTCATGGACAATACCTATTTCGAGGAATTGGGGCATAACCATAGTCAGAAAATAAAATTCAACGCCATAACGGCCCAACCTCCCCGCTGTCCAGTCGCTTGGACACGGGGTATTTTTTCTGTGGATAAATTGTCTTTACACTCATTCAACTCCCTGCTACACTATTAAGGAACTATGAATGAAATGAATTTCAACAAAACACCGGCTCTCCACAAATTATTATTTAATTTCTAATTTACCCCCCATTTGGGGGATTTTTTTTATATGTCTGTCTCGCTGACCAATCGCGACCTCATATCAATCAACGATTTGACCAAAAATGAAATTTTACATATTTTGCAATTGGTTTTTTTGAACCATCCACGCGCACGCGCTTGTCTTTTGAAACAGCCATGGAGCGCTTGGGCGGCCGGGTGATCGGATTCGCTGACAAAGATGTAACTTCCGCCAGCAAAGGCGAAACACTTTACGATTCCATTCGCATTATCGGCCAATACACTGATGTGATTGCCATGCGGCATCCATTGGAGGGCTCGGCTCGACGCGCTGCCGAAGCCACGAACAAGCCGATTCTCAATGGCGGGGATGGCGCCAATCAGCACCCAACGCAAACACTGCTGGACTTGTTCACTATTCAAGAAACGCAAAAAAAACTTATTGGATTATCTATCGCTTTAGCCGGTGATTTGAAATACGGCCGCACAGTGCATTCCCTCACGCAGGCCTTGACGCGCTTTTCCCCGCGCCTATATTTTATCGCGCCAAAAACATTACAAATGCCTGAACATTATTTGGAAGAATTGAAAAAAAATAAAATAAAATTTTCACTGCATGAAAAAATGGAAGATGTAATAAAACAAGTTGATATTTTTTATCTCACCCGCATTCAGAAAGAAAGGTTTGCCGACCAAATGGATTATGAAAGAGTGAAAAATTCTTTTCGTCTGACACTGGCGCACATGACCTGCGTGAAAAAAAATCTGAAAATCCTGCATCCTCTGCCGCGCGTTAATGAACTGGACTCCAAAATTGATGCCACCACGCACGCTTACTATTTCCAACAGGCTGAAAATGGACTTTATGTGCGACAAGCATTGCTTGGCGCAGTGTTGGGAAAAATTTAATTAAAATAAAATTGGCGGAGGCAGATGTTTTTTTGAGTGAGGATATGTTTGAGCCAGGCCGAGGTGTTCTGCGATGGCCAAGACAGAGAACACCAAGGCCGATGGCCCGAATGGCCAGGCGAGTTTATCTGAACGAAAAAAAATATCTGCCGAGCCAATATCTTAGTATGACACAAGACAAAAAACTTTTGGTCTCGGCAATTAAAAACGGCACGGTGATTGACCACATCAATGCCGGTCAGGCCTTAAAAATCATCCGCTTTTTAAATCTGGCCGCCCAAAACAAACTGGTGACAGTCGGCCTGAATTTACCGAGCAAGCTCATGAAAACCAAAGATCTGATTAAAGTTGAGGACTGGGAAATCTCTCTTGAAGAAGCCAATCAAGTGGCCTTAATCGCGCCGCAAGCAACTATTAATATCATCAAACAATATCAGATGTTTAAAAAATTCGCCCTGAAACTGCCGGAAAAAATTGAACATTTGCTTGTCTGCCCCAATCCAAAATGTATTACTAACCATGAACCGATGGATAGTTTTTTCTATGTCAAAATGCGCGGACAAAAAGTGGAAGTAAGCTGCAAATATTGCGAAAAACAATTTGCTTTGGACGAAATTAAGGATTACAAAATTTAACATTAAATATGCGTCATCTTATCTCACTCAAAGAACAATCCAAAGAAGACATTTTATCCCTGCTGGAACTGGCTCAAAAAATAAAAGCTAAAAGAAACACCGGAGAATTGACAAATTATCTGCCAAACAAAACGTTGATTATGCTTTTTCAAAAAACTTCCACTCGCACGCGGCTGTCTTTTGAAGCAGGCATGACTGAACTGGGCGGGCACGCCATTTTTCTGGACTCGCGAACATCGCAATTCGCCATGACTGATTTCGGCGATGAAATTCGGGCTGTAATGCGCTATGGCGCGGCCTTGATGTTTCGGGCGCTTAAATCCGCAGATGTTTACCAAACCGCTTCATATAATCAAATTCCGGTGATTGACGCGTGCAGTGAAAAATACCATCCGGCCCAGGCCTTGAGCGACATTTTGACCATGGCCGAACATTCCGGCGGAATTGCCAATGTGAAAAAAATTGTTTGGCTGGGAGTGGAAAATAATGTGTCCAATACCTTAACACTGGCCTGCGCCAAACTCGGCATTAAAGTGGCAATTGTTGCCCCAGAAGCCAATCAGCAAAGTATTGATGAAGAATTAAATCAACAAGCCGAGGCAACCAACAATGTAGAGCGAACATTAAATATGGCTGAAGCATTATCTGGCGCGAATTATATTCACACAGACACTTGGATGGATATGGAATTTTTTGAAAACGGCAAAGTCAGGCCGCAATTTATTGAAGAATACGAACGCCGCAAAAAATTATTTATGCCATATCAGCTCAACGCACAATTAGTCAACACTTACGCGCCGCAAGCAAAAATTATGCACTGCATGCCTTGCCATGTGGGCTATGAAATTTCGCGCGATGCGATTGATCACCCCAATTCCGTGATTTTTGACCAAGCGGAGAATCGGATGCACATGCAAAAAGCCATGATTATGTGGCTATTGGAATATGCTGCAAACTAATTTTCTTGAAAAACAATTTTCCAATCCGCTGACACTGGCTTCTGGTATTTTAGGTTTGACAGCGGCCAGCTTACATCGCATTGTACAAAATGGCGCCGGCGGCGTGACAGCAAAATCAGTATCTTTGGAACCGCGGCATGGCCATCCCAACCCTGTTATTATCAGCAAAGAGCGCTACATTATCAATGCAGTCTGGCTTTCCAATCCTGGTGCAGTTGAAGCAGTGGAAGAATTTGTCAAATTCAAACAACTTTGCTCCGCGCCGCTCATCGCGAGCATTTTTGGCAAAAGCACTGACGAATTTGGCAAACTCGCGGAAAAAATTTCCGTCGCGCCGATTGACTTTTTGGAATTAAACCTCTCTTGCCCAAATGTGAGTCATGAATTTGGCCAGCGGTTTGCGTTTTCCGCCGAGGCCGTAACTGTCATCACCAAAAAAGTAAAAGAAAAAACAAAAATCCGACATTATTATTGTCGGACAAGGAATCTACGCGTCGCCTGATCCAATTGCCGAAGCCAAAAAATATAGCTCGGCTGGCTGGCAGGCCTATCAACAGCGTTAATTTAAAAATCCAATCATTAATTTGACCGCGTCCTCAACATTATCCACCCACTTGATTTTAGCATCCCGCTTAAACCAAGTCATTTGACGCCTGGCGTAACGACGAGTGTCGCGTTTTAAAAGTTCAATCGTTTCTTCCAAAGAAATTTCTTTTTTAAAATAACCGGCAAATTGCTTGTAGCCAGTGCCGCTCATTGAAGGTAGATTCCAGCCATAGCGCTGTTTTACCAAAGCGCGCACTTCTTCTAACAGCCCCCGTTCCATCATTTTTTCCGCCCGCTCGGCAATGCGGCTGTTCAATTCATCACGTGACACTGATAAACCAATTTGCAAACAATCAAACAACGGTTCGCCTTTGTTTTGTTGTCCGGAAAATGTTTTGCCGGTCCAAATGCACACCTCCAAAGCCCGAATCAACCGGCGCTTGTTTTCAGCGTCAATGTTACGAACTGCCATTGGATCCAACTTTTCCAACAATTCCACCAATTCCTGATTGGTTTTTTCTTCCAAAGATTGGCGCAATTTTTTGTTTGGCGGCACAGCCGGAATCAATAAATTATCAACTACTGCTTGAATATACAAACCGGTTCCGCCAACAAGCATTGGCAATTTGCCACGACTGATAATTTCTCCAATGCGCGCGACAGCCAACTCTTTGAATTGCGCCAAACTGAATTCATCTCCCGGGTCAATAAAATCCACCAAATAATGTGGAATATTTTCATAAACAAAAACCTTCTCGCCGGTAATCGGGTCTTTTTGCCAAGCCCCGCGCACCTTGGCCGTGCCAATGTTCATTTTCTTGTAAATCTGGCGCGAGTCGGCGCTGATGATTTCGCCATTAAACCTTTTTGCCAAATCAATGCTAAAATCGGTCTTGCCTGATGCGGTCGGGCCAAGAATCACGACTAATTTGGACAATTTTTGAATTGACTCTTTTTCCATATTCGGGGTAGTCAATATAGCACAGTTTACAGTTTACTGTCAACTGTCAACGGAACAGCGGTAACAATTGTACAAAAAAAATTGAAAAACAAAAAAGACGCGCGACACTGCTGTCACGCGTCTATGAAAGCGTCTATGAAACGTCTCTAGAATCCGATTTTGAACCAAAGACCAAAGTCCTTAATCCAAAATACAAAATCCCAAAGTCCAAAGACCCTACTACCTGCCTACCGGCAGGCAGGCCCGAGAAGGAGCAGACCGCCAGAGTAAGTGCCATCGACATCGAGGTCCCTGTGGCTGAAGTTAAGGTCGCTGTCAGTCGCCCTGAAGAAAAGCGAATAATCGGCGGAGCTCCACTGCAAAGCGGCCATGTCCAGTCCAGGGGTGTGCCAATCGCGAGCTAGGACTTCCGGATACATTGTCATTGCCGTGGCAATGTCCAAACCACCGGAAAGAATGACATTATCCGGCAAAGAAGCCATTTGCTCGCGAGTAGCTGGAACAGAAAATCCCTGCAAAGCCGTTGGAAAATAGATTCCGACCACTGTGCCCGCGGCCATCTTGGCAATGAGCTGTTCGTGGCGAGTGTCTGGCACAATAGTCACTTTGCCAGCAAGGTCGTTGCCAGCAAGGTCGCCCTTGCGGTAGTTGTTGAACGGCCGGCCAGGAAACGCCGCGGTGTATGCCCTTTCCACGGCGGCAAGAAACACATCATCCAAAACCTTGCCGTAGTCATTCACCATCATCTGCGGCAGAACGATCGGCAAATGCACACTTTTGAGCAAGTTGGCCAACTTTTTGTCGGCCTTAACCTGCGTCAAGATGGCTGTGGCGCGAGCTTCAAACTCCGCTCCGGACATGATCGGCCCCTGTTGCAACCGTTCGGTTGCTAGAGCAATGAGCCGACCATAGTCCAGCTTCGGCTGCTTCAGATGAAAATCACGATTGGCATCCACTACCGATCTTTTAAGACCCATTTGAGGAATGCGGCGGCCGCGCTTGTCAAAAAGCGTGACCAAGGCCGGTTTCACAACCGCCACGCCATTGACAATCTGCACCTGCAATTCGCCAGAGGCAATGCGGCGCGCCGTCTCTATTCCTAGACGGTTGAGCAACGCCTCATCATCTCCGCGACTCCATTCATCGTACTTTCCCATGATTTCCTCCATTTTAGGCGGTCAGCCCGAAAATCTTTTGCCCCTGCCCGAGGCGCGGGTTCCTCCTCAACATAAGGAGAAAAAGACAACGGCAGACATTATTCCCACTATCTTTTTCTCCTTATGGTTTGAAAATTCAAATTCATTCAAAGAACAACTAACTCTATCTTATACCACAATCATTAATTCCTGTCAACCGCCACATCTCCACTTTGTTTATCCTCACTTTAACAATTTTGCCAATCACATCAGCACAGCTCTCAAATTTCACCAACTTATACTCCCGCGAATTGCCGGCATAAATATTTTTTTTCATGTCCACGCATCTTTCAACCAATACCTCCACTATTTGCCCCACATATTTTTGATTTTTTCGCAAAACAATTTTCTCCATTAAATTTTGCAGTACCCTCCACCGTTGCTCTTTTTCCGCGTGTAAAACATCATCAGTTAAAAGAGCCGCGGCTGTGCTCGGGCGCGGGCTATATTGCGCCAGATAGGCAATGTCAAAATCCACCGCTTTGTACAATTCCACTGTTTTTTGAAAATCATTTTCCGTTTCGCCCGGGAATCCCACAATAATATCCGTGCCCAGAGCAATGTCCGGCCGAATTTTTCTGATTTTTTCCACAATTTTTAAAAATTTTTCAACGGTGTATTTACGATTCATTTTTAATAAAATTGCGTCGCTGCCGGATTGAACGGCAAGATGCAGATAATTCATAATCTTTGGCAAAGC
>JACROI010000004.1 GCA_016214465.1 Candidatus Magasanikiibacteriota bacterium | reverse complement strand
AAGACCTCCATGCGAAGTATAGCTCTGGTGGCACTGGTGGGAACCGCCCCCACACTGCCCCTGTCAACCGTTTCCGGCTCCCCTTGGGACTTTTTGACAGGCAATGCCATTTGTTAATCCGCGCAAACCCTGCACAAATTAACCAACTAGTATAGCACAAAAATGCCTCTTTGTCAAGAGGCATTTTCATTAAAATCCCAATTTTTAGCTAAAATTAGCCAAAATCAAATTTCCTGTTCAATCTCCATCAGCCGGTTATACTTTTCCACGCGCTCTCCTCTGGAAATCCCGACTTTCACAAACTCTGAATTGGTTGCCACGGCCAAATCAATCATAAAAGTGTCATTGGTTTCCCCGCCGCCGCGGTGAGAAACAATTGACCACAGCTTGGCCTGATGCGCCATTTCAATTGTCGCGATGGTTTCGCTTAAAGTGCCGATCTGATTTAGCTTAATCAGAATCGCGTTAATGGCCTTTAATTTAATGGCTTTGGCTAAACGCGCGGGATTAGTCACAGTCAAATCGTCTCCCACGATTCTTACTTTTTTACCCAACTCCTTCGTGATTATCGGCCAAAAATCTCAATCATCTTCTGCCAAAGGATCTTACAAAGATAAAAACGGATACTTCTCTATCCATTTTTTAAAATAGTCAATCAACTGGCGGGAAGACAAATTCAAACCATCTTTGGTCAAACGATATTTGCCATTGGAAAAAATTTCTGAAACCGCCGGGTCAGCCGACAGCATGACATCACGGCCAACTTCATATCCGGCATTTTTTATTGCTTGCAAAATTAACTGCCATGGCGCCTCGTTGTCTTTTAAACCAGCCGGAGCAAACGCGCCTTCATTGCCAACATTGGCGTCAAAACCATTTTCTTTCAATACTTTTTTCAACGCTAGATAAATTTCCGCTCCGCAACGGACGCTGTCTTTAATTGTTTTTCGACCGACCAAAGAAATCAGATATTCTTGCAAATCAGTGGAATTAAACGCGTGCTTGCCGCCTTCAATCATTACCATCATTGGTTTTGGCAATTGATATTTTTTATATGGCAGATGAAAACTCTCACGCAGATAAACATACAACGGCATTCTCAATCATCATTTGGTCAATTTTTTTCTGCTCCAAAGGATTTTGGCTAATCAACTTGGGCGCAATTTTATTATTAACATTGGCCGCGGCCTTTAACATGCCGGCGCCGCCGTATCGTTTCACATCGCCGTCAAGCAAAACGCAGGCCTCATGAATTCCAGCGGACACGCCAAATGGCACTGACGCCACACCAACGGCTCCATTATCCAAAGCCACTTTTACTTCCAAAGATGGTGTGGCGCCTGATGATAAAATTTCCCTGGCCTGAATTTGTTTTATTTTCATAAATCAATTTTATTCAATCTCGTACACCACATTCGCGTTCACTTTAATATCCAAACTGCCTGTCTGAATATCCGGAACGCCTCCTCCGCCAATGCCCTCGGCATACAGCGGATAATTTTTAAGACCGACGTCATTGCCGGAAGATTCATTGAAAGACACTACGCGCACTAGCCTAACGCCTAACGCCCGCGCCAAAGCAACGGCTTTTTCCTGCACATTTTTCAAAGCCAATTCGCGCGCGCTTGCTCGCAAAGCCTCTTTATCATCAATGGTAAAACTCAAACTGCTTACCTGATTAGCGCCCACCTCGCCCACTTTAGCTAAAACAGTATTGATTTTCGTCAAATCGCGAATCTTCACTGTCACGCTTTGTTGCACGGTGTAGCCGCTCAAGATATTTCTGCCATCAGTGTAATCATATTTTGGATAAATGGAATACTGCGTTGTTTGAATATCTTCATCTTTGATACCGAGTTTTTTCACCTCACTGATTAATTTGTTCATTTTTTCGGAATTTTCTTTTTGAGCTGAAGCCACATCAGCTTTTTCCGTCAAAAGGCCAATTTCCGTAACGGCAATGTTGGGTGTGCCGGTCACCTTGCCTTCGCCACTAACGGAAATTGTATTTTGCATGCGCTCGGCTTTGCCAATAAAATTAAATTTCTTAACATTATTCCGCGCCAAAGTGCCAACATAGACAATCAAATATGACAAAAGTATACCAGCCAATACTTTGATAAAAATATGGCCAAAATTATGGTCGTGGCCAGAACACGACATCTTGCCATTCTCGTTTTTGCATTCGCACATATGATTAAAAATTAATTTTAATAAATTATTTCAATGCTTCAATCCCGGGCAATTTTTTGCCGGCTAAAAACTCCAGCATGGCTCCGCCGCCGGTGGATACATGGTCAATATATTCCGCCATCTTGCTCTGGCGCAAAGCGGCAATGGTTTCGCCCCCGCCTACCACGCCAAACGCCCGACCCTTGGAACGGGAAGCAATCAGTCGCGCCATACTGATTGTGCCGTGATTGTATGGCGGCTGTTCAAAATGCCCCAATGGCCCATTCCAAATCAAGGTATTGGCCTTTTTCACCAATTTTGACCAGGTCTGAATTGTTTCCGGTCCGATGTCGTAAATCGCCAATGGCGCGTCAATCAATTTATACGGTTTTGTCGGCATCGGCAGATGTTCAAAATTACAACCGCCTTCTTTTTTGCCGACAATCAAGTCCAATGGCAACAAAATCTTTCTATTCTTCGCGATCTTTTTGGCCAATGGCAAAAATTCATCATCAACCATTGAATCGCCCACTCCATATCCAAGCGCCTTCAAACAAGTGCTGGCCAAGCCGCCTCCGAGTAAAATTTTATCCGCCTTTGGCAATAATTTGGCAATCACCGGCAATTTTGTTTCAAATTTCAATCCGCCCATTATCACCAACAACGGCTTTTTTGGCTTTTTCATTACTTTTTCCAAAGCTGACACCTCGGCCTCCAATAAAAATCCGGCGTAAGATGGTAATAATTTGGCGATTCCGGAAACCGACGCGGCCTCGCGATGACACACGCCAAAAGCGTCATTTACAAAAATATCTCCCAGCTTGGCTAACGCCTTAACAAATTTGGTGTCATTGGTTTCTTCACCTTTTTCAAACCGAACATTTTCCAGCATTAAAATTTCACCATCTTTTAATTTGGCGACTTCTCTTTCCACTGCCACGCCAACCACTCCTGATGTTTTTTTCACTAATTTTTTCAAAATCTTGGAAAGATGGTCAACCGCCCCGTCCAATTTTAATTCCGGAACAATTTTACCCTTTGGCCTGCCCAAATGCGACATTAAAATTATCTTGGCCTTTTTTTCCAATAAAAATTTTATCGTGGGTAAAACCGCTTCAATTTTAAACGCTTCATTTTCATCAACCTCGCCATTTTTATTCACGCGAACATTAAAATCCACCCGCGCCAATACCCTTTTGCCTGCCAAATTTTTGGCCTGTTTGATTGAACGCATATTATAATTTCGCTTACTTATCATTACAATAATATGGATTGATAACTCCTTTTTCCAAAGCCGCTTGCGTGCTGATCAAGCATTGCTCCGGATGCTCGGGATTGCAGGTGCCGTAACGAATGTAAAAATAAGCGCCTTTTACAGTGTAAAAAGTGGAGACCAAAGTGATAATCACAAAAATCCAGGAAAAAACCTCAAAATATCTATGCACCCAGCCGGCCCAGCGGCTTTTACGGCGCAAAAGCCAACCCACGATTTTGCCTTTTAAAATTTCGCCGATGCTGGCTTGGCATGGCTTGAAAGTAACGCGACGCAACACGCACCAAAAGGCCTGTTTGGCCAAACGGCGGTGCGTGGCGGAAAAAATTCCTAAAATCGCGAAAACAATAAACGCGGCCAAACAAATCATATACCAAGTATATTACACCAAACCGAGAATTTTTTTAAGAGCGGAAATTAATTTTTCCGCCTCATCAATGGTATTGTAAAAATATGATGAAATGCGGATAGAATCCTTAACTCCTCGACTGTTGTACCAAGAATGCACGCAGTGTCGGCCCGAACGGGTGAGTATGTTGGCTGATTCGTCCAAAAAAATAGTTAACTGATTACTATCCATTTTTTCATGATAAAAATTAACAATTCCGCCGCGCGATTTCGGGTCGTCCACTCCCACAAAATTTATTCCGCCAATTTGTTTTAATTCTCGGGTGATAAAGTAATTTAATTCAAACTCTTGTTTTGCGATAAAATCAAAACCAACTTGCTTGATAAATTTTATGGCCTCGCCCAGGCCGATAATGCCGCCGTAGTTTTGCAAACCGGCTTCAAAACGCGCCGGAATGTCTTCAAGTTCAAATCCGTTATAACGGCTGTCTTTTACAGAATGTCCGCCGCAAAGCAATGACGACAAATTTTCCAAATGCGCCAAGCGGCCATACAATACGCCAATGCCGGAAGGCGCCGTCATTTTGTGTCCGGAAAAAGCCAAAAAATCCACTCCCAATTTTTTAACATTCACTGCGTGATGCGGCACTGCCTGCGCGCCGTCCAACATCACGAACGCGTCATATTTACGCGCCAATTTTACAATTTCTTCAACTGGCAAAGTGTATCCGTCCAGATTGGAAGAATAAACAACTGAAACAAGTTTAATTCCTTTTTGCAATTCAGCTTCAAGACCGGCCAAATCAAATGTTTCATCACTTTTGGAAGGCAAAATCATCAATTCAATTCCGCGCTCTTTTTGCAAAACCTGCCAAACAATCAAATTGGAATTATGTTCGCGGTCGCTGACTAAAACTCTTTCTCCGGCATGTAAATTCAACCCACGCGCTACCAAATTTATTCCCTCTGTCGCGTTTTTGGTAAAAATAATTTCTTGTGAAGCGCCTGCGCCAATGAATTTCGCCACCAACTCCCGCGTCTCCTCCACTTTATCATCCACATCTCGGCCAAAATGGGTATTACTCCGTCCGCCGCAACTAAAAAATTCTTTATTATACTTCTCCATCGCTTCCAATACCGGAATGGGGCACGGCGTCATGCAGGCATTATCAAAATATATCAATGGTTGGCCATTTTTTTTCTGCATTAAAAAAGGAAATTGCGATTTCCAACTATTTTCCACCATATAACAAACAAATTTCAATCAGCCGATGAGCATAGCCCATTTCATTATCATACCAAGCCACGACTTTTACCAAATCCCAGTCCACTACTTTTGTCAAATGCAAATCCACAATCGTGGAATAGATGTTGCCGACAAAATCCGAGGACACCAGTGGTTCGTTAGTAATTGCGAGCACATTTTTAAAACGCGCGGTTTTGGACGCGGCCACCAAAGCGTCATTCACCTGCTCCACTGTCACTTTCTTTTTCAAGACCACAGTGATGTCAGAGAGAGAAACCACCGGCACCGGCACGCGAAAAGCCACACCGTCAAAAACTCCTTTTAAATCCTGCATTACCTCAGTTACGGCAATGGCCGCTCCGGTAGTGGTGGGAATTATATTTTCAGCTGCCGCGCGAGCTCGGCGCAAATCCTTATGCGGCCCATCTTGTAAATTCTGGTCGTTGGTATAACCATGCACCGTGCTCATGATGGCTTTGGCAACGCCAAACTTTTCGTGCAACACCGCCATAATCGGCGCGAGAGAATTAGTGGTGCAAGAAGCATTATTGATAACCAAAGATTTTTCACTCGGTATTTTGGCGCAATTAACCCCACGCACATAAGTCGGCACCCCGCCGCCTTTGGCCGGAGCTGACAGAACAACTTTTTTAGCGCCGGCTTTCAAATGCAATTCAGCCAATTCTTTTTTCGTGAATTTTCCAGTGCTTTCAATCACCACCTCCACTTTTAATTTACCCCATGGCAAAACTGACGGATCTTTTTCCGCAAACACAGGAATTTTCTGCCCATCCACAATCAAATTTTTCTCATCGTATTTTACTTCATGCTCCCATTTATGATATGCCGTGTCGTGCTGTAAAAGATGCGCCAATGTCTTGGTACCGGTCAAATCATTGACGCCCACAATTTTAATTTTGGACTGGCCAAATCCAGCTTTGAAAGCCGCTCGGCCAATGCGGCCAAAGCCGTTGATTGCGATATTCATATAATTTAAAGTTAAATTCTTTATCTCATTTTACCACAAACAAAAGACCGAGGCAACTTGTGCCACGGTCTTTTAATTTTGCTTTAAAGCGCGAATCTTACAAACCTCTTTACCTGAATATTTTCCCCAATAGTCGCGATGGATTGCTGAATCAGCTGGTTAATAGTGATTTTATCATCTTTAATAAAAACTTGATTCAACAGGCAGACATCGCTGTAAAATTTCTGCATTTTGCCTTCAAGAATCTTTTCAATCATGGCTTCGGGCTTGCCCTCGGCTTTTAAAATTTCTTTTTGCAAT
>JACROI010000003.1 GCA_016214465.1 Candidatus Magasanikiibacteriota bacterium | reverse complement strand
CGCTTGGTTAATGTGCAAGGTCAGAAGAACTCCGCGCTCGTCAATCGTGCGCTCGATCTTGACATCTTGAGGATTGTTCACGATTCCTTTGACAATCACTTCAAGATACTCTTGATCAACTGGATTTGCCATATTCTTTAAGTTAATTCTTTTCTGCTAGTCCCGTCGACACTCAGGACCATCCCAATTCAGGGATTATAATTTCAAGGGGTGAGGCAAGCCAAAAACTTATTTTTGGCTTGCGAAGCCCGCCGAAATTTCAAGCTTTGCTTATTGTATATAGTATATCACTTTTGCAACCAAATGTCAAGCCACGGCCTGGGCTGGTGTTTCAACTTTTGCTTCGGTCTTTGGCGCACCGACCGTGGCGGCAGTTTTCTTTTTCTCCGCTAATTTGACCGCGCGCTTTTTGCTGATATTGGCTTGACGACATTTTTGGCCATCAATAATTTTCTGGTCAATCAAAAGATTATTTATAGTGCTGGATGTTTGCGCGCCTTTGCTAATCCAATATTTGATTCTTTCGGCTTTTAATTGAATTATTGGCGGATTGGCTTTGGGATTATAAAAACCCAATTCTTCCAGATATTTGCCCCATGGATCGCGGGCTTTTTCCGAAATAATCAAACGATAAGTCGGCCTCTTAGTCGCGCCGAAACGAGACAAACGAATAGTGAGCATAAATGACCTCTTTAAATAATACTAATATAAGCGGAGCTTAAAATTCCTGCGGCCTGCTCCGATATATCGAGGAATCATCCCCTTGAAATTATAATAAACTAAATAGCAAAATCCGTCAAGTTACCACTCCAAAGCCCCGCCGGTTTTGTATTCAGTCACCCGCGTCTCAAAAAAATTCTTTTCTTTGTTCAGATCAATGGCCTCGGACATCCAAGGAAAAGGATTGGACACATTAAACTGCGCGGGTAGGCCAACCCGTTCCAAACGTCGGTCGGCAATATGTTCAATATATTGTTTAAAACTATCGGCATTTAGGCCAAAAATTCCTTTTGGGAAAACTTCGCGCGCGAAAGTGTATTCCAACACCACTGCCTGTTTTACCAAATCAATAACGCTTTTTTGAAACTCCGGCATCCACAATTCCGGTTGTTCCTCTTTGATAGTATTGATAAGATTAATGCCAAAATTCAAATGCTGCGATTCATCGCGCATAATATATTGAACCTGTTCGGCCGACCCGACAATTTTATTCTGTCTCTGAAATCCAAACATCACGGCAAAAGAACTGTAAAAGAAAATGCCCTCCATAATCAAAGAAAAAACAATTATATTCTCCAAAAATTTTTGATCACTTTTCAAATTGCCGGTCTTAAAAGCCGGATCAAAAATGCCTTCATTAAAACTCAAAATAAACGCGTCCTTATTATAGATAGCGTCAACTTCGCGATACATATTGAAAATTTCCCCGCCATCCAGCCCCAAACTTTCCACGATGTATTGATACGAATGGGTGTGAATGGCCTCTTCATAGGCCTGGCGTAAAAGATACATCCGGCACTCGGGCGAAGTAATGTGACGATAAAATGCCAACACAATATTATTAGCGGCAATAGAGTCGGCCGTGGTAAAAAATCCAAGCACGGTTTTAAAAGCGCGCCGTTCGTCGTCGCTCAAAATAGCGGTGGATTTCCATTGTTCAATATCTTTCTGCATGCTGATTTCCGTTGGCAGCCAATGATTGGCATTGCCGGCATTATAGGCCTCCCAAGCAAAAGCATGGCGCATGGGATACAGCTGAATTACATCGGCATCTGCTCCGTTGATGACTCGACGTTGATTAATATCCACTTTGGTATTGGTTTTTTTAATTGGCATATATTTTATTGACAGGACTCGCAAGCCGGGTCGTTTAGTTTACATAATTTAATTTCCGTTTTATTATCCATAATTTTTCTCATATGCGTAGAACCGAATTCCTGTGTCTGAACAGTTGATTTTTCCACCTGTGAGGCGGCCAAAGTGCGCAAATAATAAGTTGTTTTTAAACCCATTTGCCAAGCGGACATATAAATATCGCTGATAGCCTTGCCAGAAGAACCGAGAAAAAAGAGATTGAGTGATTGACTCTGGTCAATCCATTTGGCGCGGGCAGCCGCCGCTTTGATGAGCCAGCGCGGGTCAATATCAAACGCTTCTTTATATTTCTCCCTCAATCGTTCGGGAATTTCTGGAATATTTTTAATGCTTCCGTCATAATATTTAATTTTGGCCGCCATTTCCGCGCTCCACAAATTGATTTTTTTTAAATCTTCCGCCAAATATGGATTAATGACAATGAAATCGCCGCTGACATTGGATTTGACATATAGATTTTTGTAAATCGGCTCAATTGAAGGCAGACAACCGGCAATATTCGCAATAGTGGCCGTGGGCGCGATAGCCAAACAATTGGAATTGCGCAAACCGTTTTCTTTGATAAAACGGCGCAAATAATCCCAATCCAAACGACTGTTTTTGTCCACCTCAATCGATTCGCCGCGCTCTTCTTCCAACAGACGCAAAGTATCCAAAGGCAAAAATCCGCGTTCCCATTTGGAACCGACAAAACTTGAATAAACGCCTTTTTCCTTGGCTAATTCGGCCGAAGCGAACATGGTCTGATAAGAAACTATTTCCATCAATTCATCGCTAAAATTCACTGCAGCTTCGGAGTCAAAATTAATATCCAATTGGTAAAGCGCGTCTTGATAACCCATAATTCCGAGACCAATGGGACGGTGGCGCAGATTTGATTCGCGAGCTTCGGATGTTGGATAAAAATTAATGTCAATCACATTGTCCAGCGCCCGTGTTGCCAGTCGCACGGTTTCTTGCAATTTTTCTTTATTCAATTGCCGGTCCTGAATATGCCGCGCCAAATTGATTGAACCAAGGTTGCAAACAGCGGTCTCCCGCGCCGAAGTGTTCAAAGTAATTTCCGTGCACAGATTGGAATTATGCACCACGCCGGCGTGATCTTGCGGCGAACGGATATTGCAGGGGTCTTTAAAAGTTATCCAGGGATGGCCGGTTTCAAAAAGCATGGAGATCATTTTTTTCCACAATTCGCGCGCCGGCAATCTTTTAAAAAGTTTCATCTGGCCCGCCATTGCTCGCGTTTCATAAAAACAATACCGTTCCGCGAATTTTCGGCCGTAGAGATGGTGCAAATCCGGCGTCTCATCCGGCGAAAAAAGCGTCCAATCAGCCCCGACGCGCACCCTCTGCATAAACAAATCCGGAATCCAGGTGGCCGTGTCCAAATCATGCGTACGACGACGTTCATCGCCGGTGTTTTTGCGCAATTCCAAAAACGATTCAATGTCTAGATGCCAAATTTCCAAATAAACGCAAGCCGCGCCGCGACGGCGCCCACTGCGGTTAATGGCCACAGTCGTGTCATTGGCAATTTTCAAAAATGGAATTACTCCTTGACTTTCCACGCCTGTGCCTTTGATTAAAGCGCCAGTGGCGCGCAGATTGGTCCAATCAGTGCCAATGCCGCCTGACCACTTGGACAGCCGCGCGTTATCACCAATCACTTTGAAAATATGGTCCAAGTCATCTTCCACTGTATTAACATAGCAAGAACTCATTTGCGGACGTGCGGTGCCGGAATGAAATAAAGTGGGCGTGGAAGGAATAAAGCGTAAAGTGGAAATTAAATCATAAAACTTAATCGCCCACTCATCGCGATTTTTTTCCTGAAGCGCGAGTCCCATAGCCACGCGCATCCACATTGCTTGCGGTGTTTCTAAAATTATCTGCGCCTCCGGATCGCGCAACAAATAACGGTCATAAACCGTTTGCGCTCCCAAATAATTAAAAAAATTGTCTCTCGCCGGTTGAAGTCGTTGACTCAATAATTCCAAATCAAAAAACAATATCCGCGGATCGAGCCGGCCAATGTAAGCTCCTTTCTTAATATTTTGGATAAAAGCCGAACGATATTGCTCGTCAAATTTCAACCAATCAATTTTTTCCGCACCGATAACTTCTTTGTAAAGACGATTAAAAAGTAAACGAGCGGAAAAAAAAGAATAAGCGGGATCGTTTTCTATCCGAGAACGGGCTGACATAATCAAGGCCCGAATAATTTCCGGCGTGGAAATTTCTTCAAATAAATCTCGGCTCGCTTGTTGAATCAACGCGTCAAGATTAATTTCTTTTTCCAAATCATTGGCGATCAAATCGATAGCTCTTTTTAATTTATCAACCGAGAAAACCTCTCTTTGGCCGGACCGTTTGACAATAAGCATAATAGTAATTATTATTAATAATAACTATTATACCATAGAGTAAAATACTATATATAGTGGTAGTTATCCACAGCTAACCACAATATATAGTATTTACAAACGAGCAGAAACTTTTGGCCAATTAATGGCTTTAAAAAAGGCCTCAATATATTCCGCCCGTTTCAAACCGTAATCCAACAAGAAAGCGTGCTCAAACACATCCATCACGAGCAAAGGCTTTCCGCCGGCCAAATGTCCACTGTCATGTTCATTCACCCAAACATTGAATAATTTATCGGCCATAGCGTCATAATACAATATCGCCCAGCCGATTCCCCGGATAACTCCCGCTGCTCTAAATTCTTTTTCCCAATTGGCCAAAGAGCCGAATTGATCATTTATTTTTTCAGCCAAAGACGAACCGGGATCAAGAGGAGCGCGGTCTTTAACCAAATTATCAAAATAATATTCATGCAGACGCATGCCGTTGAATTCCCAGCCGAGCCGACGCGTCAATTCGGCAAAACAAGGTGTGTCGGTTTTATCATCAGCTACAAAACTTGATAATTTATCCGACAATTTATTAACATTAGCCACATAACCCTGATACAAAGTGAAATGGTTTTTAAGTAATCTTTCGCTAAAACCTGATAAACCGAGCAAGTGATCAAAATTTTGCGCTGTATACATATGTTTAAATTTTACCGATTAAATTAAATCCTGGTTTTAACGACAGATTCCCAGGGCGCCAGCTGGCCGGACAAGCTTCTCCGCCGTGTTCGGCCACGAATTTGGCCGCCTGCAATTTACGCAACAGTTCAGCTGAACTGCGGCCAATACTGTTGTCGTGCGCTTCCAACGCGCGCAAGAGGCCTTGCGGGTCAATCAAAAAAGTACCGCGCCGCGCCAAACCTACGCCATCAATATACACGCCAAAGGCACGACTGATCTGTCCAGTGGGGTCAGCGGCCATGGGAAATTGAATCTTTTTGATTGATTCGGAAGTATCATGCCAGGCCTTGTGACTGTAAACAGTGTCAGTGCTAACGCTCACAATTTCCGCTCCTTCTTTTTTAAATGTTTCATAATATTCGGCCAATTCTCTCAATTCCGTGGGGCAGACAAAAGTAAAATCGGCCGGATAGAAAAACAAAATCAGCCATTGGCCTTTATAATCGGACAATTTAACCTTGGAGATTTTTTCATTATGAAAAATCTCCATTTCCATATCAGCCACCGGCTGACCAATCACCGACAGGCAATTTCCCAGCACGGGAATGTCTATTTCAATAATTTGTTTCATAATTTTGGGCCTTTCCGCACTTGACGCAAGCGCCATAAAAATTACACTCAATTTTTTCTATCCTGCCAATACCGGGCAGATTTTTATTTTCTAAAGGATATTTTTTCCAAACATCATAAATTACGCCGCAACAACGGCAAATAAAATGCGAATGCTCGGTGATATTACCGTCAAAATGACTAACGCCGGCGGCGGTATTTATTTCCAAAATCTGACTGTCAGCGGATAAATCGCGCAAGTTGCGATAAATCGTACCCAAACTCAAATGAGGCATTTTAGGACGCAATTTTTTATAAATCTTTTCTGCATCGGGATGGCAGGTGACATTTTGTAAATACCGTAAAATCGCTGAACGTTGTTTGGTCAATCGTTTATTTTGTTTTTTAACTTTATCCAAAATTTTCATATCAGTAATTATTATTAATAATAAAACACCGATAAAATAAAGTCAAACGAAATGTGGATAACTATTTTTCCATGCAAACTATTGACAATCCTTGGGCTGATGATATCATTAAAAATGTGATACTAATCTCTCTGTTTCTTTAACAATCCAACAATCAGCCGGCAGGAGGTCTTCCGGCTGTGAATCATAAAAAACCTGCTGAAAAAAGAAAGGAATAAAACATGGGCAGGTTCAAATCACGCTGGGCCGATTTCGGCCCACTCCCCAATACCAAACGTTGCGTGCGTTTTGAAATTGGGGAACTGATGGGATTCATCATCATTCACAATACCACGCTCGGACCCGGGCTGGGAGGACTCCGCGTCAAGCCCTACGAATCGGAAGCGGCGGCGCTGGCTGACGCGGTACGACTCGGACGCGGCATGGTCTACAAAAATGCCGCAGCCGGACTGGAGCTCGGAGGCGCTAAGGCGGTAATCAACGCCAAACCCGACGAACTCACTGCCAATCATTTGCGAGCGTACGGCGAAGTCGTAGAAGGACTCGGCGGGGATTACATTACCGCGCCGGATGTTGGTACCGAGGTCTCTATGATGGACATCATTATGGAGACCACGCAATTCGTGGTCTGCGTTTCGCGAGAAAAAGGCGGGCTGGATGATCCTTCGCCCTCTACCGCCCGCGGCGTTTTTCTGGCCATGCAGGAAGCCATGCCGTTTGCCGGAAACCTGCGCAACCTGACCCAACCTATTGTCCTTATCCAGGGCTATGGCAAGGTCGGCAGGCCCCTGGCTCACTTGCTTCAAGCCAACAACTTCAAAGTGCTAGTGGCGGAAGCGAACGCAACTCTGCATGACCAAATTGCTGGCGACGGGTGTGAACTCATGAACACTGACAAGGTATTTGGGACACGCGCCCAGATCTTCGCGCCTTGCGCCACCGGAGGAATCCTGTGTCCGGATTCCATCGTTTCTCTGAAAAAAGCTGGGATACGACTGATCTGCGGCGGCGCCAACAACCAGCTTCAAGACGAGGGACGGGACTCGGAGCTGTTGAAAGACCAGAAAATCTGGTGGGCGCCTGATTTCGTGGCCAATGCCGGCGGCGTGGCGCTGGCTTCCACTGAATGGGAGCTCAGAACCGGCAAAATCACGCCGGACCAGGTTACCGACCGTACTGAAATGCGACTCATGGGCATTGGCAAAAGAATCAGAAAAATCATGGCCAAGGCCGAAGACCATGGTTGCACTTCACTGTCTGCGGCGCGAAAACTGGCCGAAGACACCGTGGCCAAACAAGGAGGAGAACTGCGCTAACCATCTTCTGCTAACAAAAGAAGGAGAGCGGAAGTAAATGATAGAGAACAGACTTGCTCCATTTGCCAAGGACTTGGGTGGGTGGAGCATTTTTTTATCCAAATTTATTCCCGCGCCAATTTTTCCGCCTCTTCCAATTTTACAGAGAGCAAATGCGAAGTGCCATCATCTCCCATGGTCACGCCATACAGCACTTGCGCTTTGGACATTGACGCGCGATTGTGAGTGATAACAATAATTTGAGTTTTTTCAGCCAGCTGTTCAATAATTTCCGCGAAACGAATTGAGTTTGATTCATCCAAAGCCGCGTCGACCTCATCCAAAAACACAAACGGCGATGGGCTGTGCGATAAAATGGCGCAAAGCAGGGCAACACTAGTCAATGCCCTTTCCCCGCCGGACAAAATACTAATGTCTTTGATTCTTTTTCCCGGGGGCGTGGCTTGAATATCCACGCCTGCCAAAATCGGCTCGCCTTTTTTGCCAACGACGGCAAGGGATTCTTCACCGCGCTCCGCTTCGTTCAGAATGACATCGTCGTCAGACGACTCTTCTTCCCCGGCTTCGCTATACAAAGGCACGAGCTTGGCTTGTCCACCATTAAAAAGCAAATGAAAAAATTTAGCAAATTCATCATTGATTTTTTTAAGCGATTCGTCCCTGCGTTCGCGCATTATATTATCCAATTCTTCAATAGCCGTGGTCGTGTCATTCAAAGCGCGTTTCAAATCAGCGATCTGGGTGGATAAAAAATCATATCGCTCTTTGGTTTCTTTATGTTCGGCGATAGCTTCTTCATCAATTCCGCCAATCAATTCCAATTGATGTTTTAATTTAAAAATCTCTGGCTGCAAATCAGCGGGATTAATTTGCGCAATATCTGACTGCGGCTTTAACTTCACCTCCGAGCCCAACGGCCCAAGTTCAATATTGATTTCTTCTTCCAATGTTTCTTTACGCGTTTCCAATTTAGCCAATTCAATCTGAATGGAATTTAATTTCTGCTCCAAAACATGCGTTTCTTCTTGTTTGGCTTGCAGTTGGCGTTGAATTTCAAAAAATTTGCTTTTCTTTTTTTGCTCTTCTTTATTCAAGTCCTGCATTTCCTGACTCACTTTGGCCAACGCCATTGCAAAATTCTTCATTTCTTCATCAATTATCATCAATTCTTTTTCCAATTCCGGATCAATCGCCTTGGCCGCGCTTTGCATCTGCGGATTTTTCAACCGACGCAATAAATTTTTAATTTTCTCTCGCAATAAATCAGTTGTCTCACGCAAGCCGGATAAGTCCTCAATTTTTTTAATTTGAAAAATTGACGCGAAAGTCGCTGACTGCTCAAACTCCAAACTTTCCAATTCCTTAATAATTTCCATCAAAGGCATCGGCACGGAAGTTTTTGACGCGGCCGCGCGGATTTTCGCGATTTCAATTTGACTTTGCAATTTCAATTTTTTCTCTTGCCGCGATCCGCGCTCGGATAAAATGGCCTGATATTTTTTTTCCAAATCCAAAAACGCCTGCGGCACCGAAGTTTCTTTTTCCAACAAATTCAATTGATTAAGCAGTTGATTATATTCCCCTTTTTTTCTTTGAAACTCTTCATCTTGCCTATGAAATTGCTCGCTGAAATTACCGTGCTTTTCCGCCAGCTCGTGCCAAAACTTGCCATAATATTGTTTTTGCAAATCTTTTAATTCCTTTTCAACTTCAGCGCGCTCGTTAAGCCGTTTCACTTGACGATTGAGCGAACGCAAGCGCGGCTCAATTTCCTGCACCAGCGCGTCGGCTTGCAACAAATTTTCTCTTGTAATTTTTAATTTTCCCATTGCCTGATGCCGTTTGATTTGAAATTCTTTCACTCCGGCGGCTTCGTCAAAAAATTCCTTGCGTTCTGCCGGCGACACTGCCAAAATCGCATCAATCATTCCCTGTCCGATTACAGTATATGTCTTTTGGCCAAAATGCGCCCGCGCCAAAAGCATGGCGATATCTTGCAAACGCGCTGTGTGACCGTTGATAAGATATTCACTTTCACCATCGCGATACAAACGACGAGTAATCACGGCCTCACTCATTTCCCAAGGCGCTTCTTTATCTTCATTATTTAACGACAAAGAAACCTCGGCTACGCCCAAACGCGCCCGTTTTTCCGAACCGGCAAAAATCACATCTTCACTCTTTTTTCCGCGCAAGGTCTTCAATGACTGCTCGCCCAAAACCCAACGCACGGCATCTGAAACATTGGATTTGCCTGAGCCGTTGGGGCCGACAATGGCGGTCAAGCCCTTGCGTCCATGGCGCGGCGCTAAAAACTCCAAAACGCTCTTTTGGGCAAAGGATTTAAAACCGTGAATTTCCAGCCGTTGCAAAAACATATTTTACAATTATACCATTCTTGACATCCTCCGCCAAGTGGAATATACTGACTTGATTGTCTTTTATGCATACTATTGCCAAAAAAATTCACAATGAAGTGCTGAAGGCCGAAAATATCCTTATCATTTCGCACAAAAACCCTGATGGCGACACTCTGTCTTGCGCCTGCGCCATGATGCAGTATCTGCGCTCCATTGATAAAAACCACACAGCTTTCTGCGCTACAGCCATTAACAAAAATCTGGCTTTTTTGCCGCATATAGAATATTTCATCATTGACCCGGCAATTTTTCAACGCGCAAGATTTGATTTGATAATTGTTTTTGATTCCGGCGATTTGACCTATGCCGGTGTGGCTGAACATTTACAAAATTTGCCATACAGCCCGATAATTGTGAATATTGACCACCACCCAACCAATGAAATGTATGGGCATTTTAATTTGGTTTCGCCCGAAGCCGCTTCCACCACCGAGATTTTGCATCATTTTTTCAAAATCAATAATTTGTTAATTGATAAATATATCGCCACCGCGCTTTTGACCGGCATTGTCACCGACACCACACATTTTACCAATCCTTCCACCAGCGCCAGGTCGCTAAAAATCGCGAGTGAACTGTTGCGCGCCGGAGCCAATCTGAATTTGATCCGCGGTTGGACATTGAAAAACAAAAAACTGGCGGCTTTGAAAATTTGGGGCAAAGTGTTGAGCCGGCTTTATAAAAACGAACAATACGATATGGCTATTACTGTGCTCACTCGCGCGGATATGGTTGAATTCAATTTGCCGGACGAAGAAGTGGACGGTTTGTCTAATTTTTTAAATCATCTGACCGGAGCAAAAATAGTGCTCTTGTTAAGGGAAAAAGAAGATGATACAATAAAAGCGAGTTTACGCACTACTGCGACTGATGTTGATGTGAGCAAAATTGCCCAGGCTTTTGGCGGCGGCGGGCATGCCAAGGCAGCTGGGTTTACAATCAAAGGAAGACTGATTGAAGAAAATGGAGAATGGAGAGTGATTTAGTTATCCACAGGCGGTCCCTTGACCGCTTTTTTAATTTATGTTATACTTTACTTGAGTAAAGTAATATGTCAACGCTAAAATGGGACAATATAAAAACCGACGACTTGCTTGGCGCGATTTTAGCTTTAAAAAATTTGAATGAAGCCAAGCGATTTTTCCGCGACTTGTTGACCGAACTGGAAATCATTGAATTTGGTAATCGGTGGTGGGCGGCTCAAATGCTTGAAGCAAAAACTCCATATACTGCCATTCAAAAAGAAACCAATTTAAGTTCGCGCACCATTGCCAGAATCGCCAAGTGGCTGAACCAAGGCAAGGGCGGATATAAATTAATGATAAAACGATTGGGGTCTTATTGCCCGGAAATTAAAAACCAATATGAATAAAAATTATAATCAATTCAATCATCATAACCAATTCTTCCGAGAAGAGATTGATTGTTTTTGATGCTAGTTTGGCTGACATCTTTCACACAATTAATCCCTTCTTGGAAGGGATTTTTTATTTTTTAACACAAATATATGCAAATACAATCTCACCTCAAAATAACAAAACAACAAGTATCTCCGTATGTTCTTTTACCGGGCGATCCTAATCGTGTTGATATGATTGGAAATTATCTTGACGATTTTAAAATTATCGCTAACAATCGAGAATTCCGTGTTGGTATTGGAAAATATAAAGGAAAACAAATTACGGTTTGCTCCACTGGCATCGGCTGCCCATCCACTGCCATAGCGGTTGAAGAATTAATTGATGCCGGCGCGCGATACCTAATCCGTGTCGGAACTTGCGGCGGCGCATGGCGTCGGGATATTCTTGCTGGCACACTGATTATTTCCACGGCATCTGTGCGCGACGAAGGAACAACAATTGAATACATTCCGCAAGGATTTCCGGCTGTGGCGGATAGAGACATTATAAATGCATTGGTGCAGAGTAGCGACGAACAAAATGGACGATACTTTGTCGGAATCAACAGAACTCACGACGCATTCTACGGATCACAAAGTGCGATCATCAAGTGGGGTATGTACTTGAAAGAAGATCGTCGGAAGAATGAAAAAACACCAATCCTATCGTCAGAAATGGAAAGTGCCGCATTATTCGTAATTGCTACTTTGCGCGGCGTAAAAGCTGGCGCCATATTCGCGGCAAATGCCAATCCTGAACCGCTCAAAAATCGAGTGAGTGGTAAAAATATGCCAGTCATAGCTGAAAGTAGTGAAGAAGTAAATAAACAGACCGTTGATTTGATGATTCGCGTTGCCATTGAAGCCATATTGAAACTTCCATAATTACTTCTGATGTTGTTCCACATCACTTTCTGTCATGGTGACGAAAAGTGAATGGTACAACATCAACGGAGGAAAAAATGAAGCGAGTCATCTGTTGGGATTTGCGGGAAACGCTGGTCACTTCTTCATGGAGTGGTACAGTACATCGACGTCCTTGTCGAAAACGAGGCACGGTTCCTCGAACCGAGAAAATGAGGTACCTCATTGACGACATCGGCGTTAAGGGTCACCATACTCGGCTCCAAAAATTCGGACAGATCATCTGCGGACGCCAGATGACGCGCGAAATTGAGAGATGGAGTGAGTGGGAGAACCTCAACTCTGCGACCACCTTGCTCGTTTTTCCCGGCAATGGAGCCAACATCGTGCGTGGTTTCATGGACGCCGATTGGCTTTTCCACTGGCGGACAGCATCAGCAACTGCTAAACGGCTCTGGATTCCAGGCGAACCGCCGCAGGCGATTGCCGGACGAATTTTCCCGGACAGATTCGTTCTTGGTGTGAAAGATATCGTCATCATTGACGATGTCGTCTCGTCTGGAGATACTGTGAAGAAACTCCGGACGATGAACATGCCGTGGATTCCTGCGGCACGGTGGCACGTTGTGACGTGGGCCATGCAGAAAGCGGCAAATTTGCGTGGCATTCATTCTTATTTTGCCGCGGTCGAGGTGGGAGAGTCTGACCGTAAGGATCCAATTAACTCACTTTCTACTCTCATCAAAAACGTGGAAATTGCCGAGTCATACGCTCGGCGCAATTTCCCCAACCCCGAGGCATTTCTCGCACTCCTCAACGAATTGCGATGATATGCCTCTCCGGTGTCTGTGCCGGATAACCCACACAGACAATTCATTGTGGTTGCAACAACAAGTAAACAAAAAATCGTCTTTCAAAAGACGATTTTTTGTTTATAATTCTAAAACAATAACCCTTGTCTAAAATTCCAACTTCTGCTATAATGGGTGATGAAAGTCATCCATTATTTTTTTCAAAACACACCATTATATTCAAAATTCTCCGCTTATGAAAAAAGAATTGATCCTCAAGCAGATTAAAAAGAAAATAAGAAATGAATTGCCTCTTGACTATAAAATCCTGCTTTTTGGTTCTTGGGCCAGAGGAGATGCTTTAAAAACATCGGATCTTGATATCGGCATTTTGGGAAAGAAAAAAATCCCTTGGTCAATTATGGTTAAAATTTTAGAAAGTGTGGAAAAAATTCCGACCTTGAGAAAAATAGACATTGTTGACCTGAACGCCACGGAAAAAAGATTTAAAAATAACGCGTTAAAACACGCAAAAATTATATGAAAGAAACTTTTAATTCATTTGAAAAATCGCTCCATCGCTTAAGAGAAACCCTGACAAAAGAAAAAACCATTATTCACCGCGACGCCTCCATCAAGAGATTTGAATTTACCGCGGAACTGGCTTGGAAACTCATTCAAAAATTTTTAAGAAAGCAAGAAATTATCTGCCGCTCCCCAAAAGAATGTCTCGAGGAAGCATTTAAATTTGGCTTGATTCTGGACGATCCCAAATGGCTGGAAATGATAAAAGACAGAAATCTAACGGCCCATACTTATGATGAAAAAACCGCGCAGGAAATTTATCATCGTTTGCCAAAATATCTTGATTGTTTAGATTCTCTTAAATCATCGTTAAAAACTCATTTAAAAAATCTATGAAGACGGAATCAGCTTTAATCAAATCCCAATATCTTATCCCCACGGTGATTGAAAAAACCAGTCACGGGGAACGGGCTTATGATATTTATTCGCGGCTGTTAAAAGACCGCATCATTTTTTTGGGCGCGCCCGTGGATGACGACATGGCCAATATCATTATTGCTCAATTGCTATTTTTAGAAAACCAGGATCCTGACAAAGACATCAAATTATATGTCAACAGCCCCGGCGGATCGGTTTCAGCCGGACTGGCGATTTACGACACCATGCAATATATCAAGCAGGATGTTTCCACCATCTGCATCGGGCTCGCCGCTTCCATGGGCGCGGTGCTTTTGGCCGTAGGCCAAAAGGGCAAACGATTTATCCTGCCTAACGCCGAAGTGATGTTGCACCAAGTTATGGGCGGAGCAGAAGGCCAAGCAATTGATGTGAAAATCCGCGCCGAACACATTTTAAAAGTCAAAGACCGCATCAATCAAATTCTGGCTGACCACACTAATCAGTCATTAGCCAAAATTGAAAAAGACACAGACCGCGACTATTTCATGAGCCCGGAAGAAGCGCTAAAATACGGATTGGTGGATAAGATAATTAAGAAATAGCTAATTTTTAAGAATCGCCTTTTAAACAGGGCGATTTTTTGTTTAAAATAAGCTCAAAAAATCGTTTTCTAACCCGAACAACTTGACTTAAAAACAAACTTGTGATATAATAATTTGTTGCTCTTTATATTTAGCGCCGCGACAAGAGTCTAAAAAAAGTAGGTGCTCACGACAAGCATGGGGATTTGTTTAAGGACGGGCTGGTCTTCGACTTGCTCCATCCTCTAACAAATCTTCTTGAGCACCTACTTTAAACGACTTTTTAGACAACCCCCAACTAGTTCGGGGGTTGTTCTTTTTTTACTGAATTGGCGATGTTGACGTGGTCGCGCCGCCAACTTGGATGACCGCTCCTTCTTCTAAAATCGGCTCGCTTAATTTCTCCACTCCAATCAAACACACCTCTCCCCAAGGTTTATAGTGACTTTTAAAATCCTGTTTTTTTACTGTACCATTGGAATACGTAATAGTATAAGTGAATACCGCGTCAGCTCCGGCATGAGCCCTTTCCGTGCATTTCTTTTTTCCTGCAGGCAGATCCAATGTTTCAATCAATTTCGCCGGCGGAGGAGCTTTAACATTAAACACTTCAGGCACACTATTCACAGCTTGACGACCATCTTTTTTTCCCCAAAATTCAAAAATTACTTCTGTGCCTTCAATCTTAGTCTGGATAAGAATATAATTGCCTGTGTCATTTAAAAATTTCAAATCCGGCTTAGGGTCATAAATAGTGGCGTCAATACCCACCGGCGGTTCATAATATGGCACGCGATAAGAATGACTTTGTCGTTCTAAAACAGGCAAGCCCGAAGCCAACATAGCGCGAAAAAAAGTAGTGGCCACTTGGCACAATCCTCCACCAAATTCCGGCACTGTTTTATTACCTTTGATCACCAGCTCCGTCTTATATCCATGTTCGCCATCAATTTTTCCTAAGGCCTTTAGCAAAGAAAATGTCTCACCGGGAGCAATCAGAAGGCCATTTAAACTGTTCGCGCCAATTTTAATATTATGAATACGATTTGGCGGCGAGCCCTTAAAATTAGACCTGCCCACGCCAATGATTTCTTTTATACCCATTTCATTCAGACCGGTCACTTGAGTCAAGGGCTCTGTTTTATCCACAACTATCATCGTACTGGTGGCGCTACCAAATAATATTTTAGAAATTCCTAATTTGGTTTGATTAACATTTAATGATACCCCGACAACGCCTGGTGAAAATTCCATTACTTTGCCGTTCTGCATGGTAAATTTTGCTTCTTCCATGACTCGTTTAACATCCGGCGCAGTCAACACAATATCTTCGGTCATTAATTTTTCATCAATATCCAAAGCGGCCTGCTTTTCTTTTTTTACTAATTTAATCCAGCGTAGCCATTTATCCACAGATATGTTGATTTTTTGTTCATTGAAAAAAAGAATGATCTCACCTTTGGTCAAAAGCGCGGCCACTTGCGGTTTGAGAGTTTCAGCTTCGGTGGCTGTCACTTGAGGCATTAATAATTGCAGTTTCAAAACAACTGGTGAAGAATCAAATTGAGCTAAACGCAGACGCAATTGCTCAATTGAATCAATATAATTAAAAACCTGTCCACCTGTTTCCGGTTCAATAGCAATTTGGAAAACGCTTGTATCAATGTCAGAAGTCGTGATATTAAATTTGGCATCTTGACCTGGTTTTTCCAAAATAAAAAAATTATCTTGCAAAAATTGCTCGGCCGGCGCTTCATTTAAAATATAATTTAAAGGCAGGCGCTTTCCGATCAACCGCAAAGACAATCGTCGCCAAAATTTTTGCCATTCATTGCCGTCTTGACTCAAAGCCAGAGCAGCTGCTACAGCATTCTCCGGATTATACTTAAAAATTGTATAAGCCAGCTCAGGGCCGCTCAAAGCATTGACATTGGCCGGCAAATTTACAATTTTGTCGCCACTTATAAAATCAATACCGCGTTCTTCCAAAACTGATGTTTGCGCTTGCAAAATTTTCAAAGCTTGTTCGCTGGTGAGTCCGCCAACATCAAACGGGCCGATGGAAATGCCGCGCGCGATTACATCCGACGGCAATTGCGTGAGCATAATCAAAGCCGAGGCCAGTAAAAACAAAAATAAAAAAAGAGCGACAAAAATCAATCGTCTCTTTTTTAACTCAGTCAAAAAAGACATAAAACTATTCTTTTCTTGATAAAATTTCATTGAGCATGGCCTTGGCTTGCTTGGCTCTCTCATCGGTGGCAATGGCGTCATCGCCAAATTTTATCTTAATGACGCTGCCTTCGCCAGCGTCATCAGGCAGAAATTCAATTGGCACAATCAAGGTCTGGCCGTCGGAAAATTTGATCACTGCCTTTTTTCCTTCAAGACGATCTACCACCGCGAATAAATCTTTCATAATTATTCGTCAATCACTTTAATCGGCACATTTTTTTTGCTTGATTCTTTTGGTATCACAATCGTCAAAACGCCATTCTTTATCGTTGCTATGGCCTCGTCGGTTAAAACATCCACTGGCAAAACAATGGTGCGCGAAAATGTGCCCCAATAACATTCTTTGTAAAAATAGTTCTTTTCGGCAATGCCAATTTCTTTTTCACGGCGGCCGCGGATAGTCAAAAGGTCATTATTGATATTTACGGAAATATCTTCGGGCTTGGCGCCGGCAATCGTTGCCACTATCACCAATTTGTCATCGGCCTGGCCGACATCAACCGACAACTGACCCTCATCGTGGCTTTCAGCCCAATGCTCGCCCGCGTCTTTCACCGGCTTCATCTGCTTAATCAGCAAAGAAAAAAAATTATCCGCCGGTGGCTTGTTAATGGAAATTGGATTTGGCATATTGTTATGCCTTTATTATACCAAATCACAGAACTTGGCGGAAGGGGTGGGATTCGAACCCACGGACCACTTTCATGGTCAACAGTTTTCAAAACTGTCGCATTCGACCACTCTGCCACCCTTCCAAGATATCTACACAAAAAAACACCATTTTTAAAAAACGGAGAGTAGAGGATTCGAACCTCTGAGCCCGCTTACGCGAGCGCAGGTTAGCAACCTGCTGCCTTAAGCCACTCGGCCAACTCTCCAAAATATGTTTAATTTATACCAAATCTGATAATAATAATCAAGTTTCTCTTGCCACTGTTACTCCCAACACTTCATGAATGCCGGCAGAGCGCAAAACTCGAGCGACCTCTTCCATGGTGGAGCCGGTGGTAAAAACATCATCAACCAAAATCACGCGCTCAATGTCAATGAGCGACTGGCGCAGAGCAAAAGCGCCTTGCAAATTGTTCCGCCGCTCCGCCCCGCTCAAACCAACTTGAGTTTTGGTTTGTCGCGAACGAATCAGCGCCTTTGACAGAACCGGCACATTCAAACACCGACCACAACTCTTGGCCAGCAATTCGGCTTGATTAAATCCCCGTTCCAAGTATCTTTTTTTATGCAAAGGAATGGGAATAATCGCGATCTGGCGCCCGTCTAAAATAGCCGCGCCGTTCTGTCGGACAAATTCTTCAATCATTTTTTCAAAAATCTCGCCGATTTCCTCCACATACTCATATTTCAAAAGATGAATCAGCCGCGCAATAATTTCATTTTTATAATCAGCCAAAGCAAAAACTTTATCCAAATACGGATGTTGAAAAACTTGCTGCTTGATTTCTGATTGCAATTTTACCAAACAGGGCGGACAAAGCCAGTGGCCTTCAACGCGGCAGGAAATACAAAAAACAGGGAAAAGTAAGTCCCTGCTTATGGCCAAAAAAATTTTACACAATCGCGCCGCTCCCCCAATCATAAATTTTACTGCCAATACGCCCCGTCCGCCAACCATTGATTATTCTGCCAAACCAATTTCACCAGCATATCTTTGTAAGTCGTCTTGGGCCCGCTGACGTATGTTTCCGAGCGCTGGGCTGAAACCAAAACCGAGGCGACTGAATCGTTGGAAGAAATGATTTTGGTGGAAACGGCTTTGGTGGTGATGCCGACAAAATCAGCGCCATGTTTGGCCAGTAACTGCGTTTTGTATTGATCCAACCATTGAGACACGGTAGGAGTTGAAAAAGGCTTTAATTCTTCAAAATTGGAAAAATTAGCCGCCACGCTGTATGACCCGAATCTTTCCGCAAAATTGATGGCCGCGTTTTTAATCGCTATTTCTTTTGCCGCTTGCGTCACCTCGGCCTTACTTGGCATTTTTTTCACATCAACAGGCGCTGACGCAGAGCCATTGCTACCAGCCACATTAGATAGCGTGGTATTATTAACCGAGACCTGTTGAGTCGCCTCTTCTGTCGCCGGTATCGACTTTTGCCTAAATACAAAAGCCAAAATCAAACCAATAATAATCAAAAGCCCGATTCCGCCGAAAAAAATAATTTTAAAACGATAAGACATATATTTTATTCTTTCAATTTCTCGTCAAATTCCCTTTTGGCCTCTTCAATTTCCAGCAACTGCCGCGGGTCGGTTGTTATCAGCTGGTCTTCGGTATATGAAGCCACCACTTTGATAGCCGCGTGCTTTGAGCCGGCAAAGAAAATACCCTCGCCAACTCCCGCTTCCAGCAATAAATACTTTTCTCCCTGCGTTAACAAAAACACTTTGGCAATCTGTTCCACCGCTGCCGGCGATTGTTTCATTAATAATTGCAAAGCGCTGTTGTTCACAATGGCCTGCCCATAAGGCGAAGTCAAAAAGTCATTGACATCTTGGGTGATGGTGGTAACACCCAGATAATACTTGCGGCACCGCTTGATAAGCGCAAACACAAACTTGGCGCTGTCTTCATGTTGCATCAGCCACCAGGCCTCATCAATTACCAAAATCCTCTTTTTTGATTCGGAACGCACCACATTCCAAATATGATTGATAATGGTATAAATGGCCATTGGCCGTAATTCGTCTTCCAAATCGCGCACGCTGAAAGTTACCAATTGATTCTTCACATCCACCGTGGTCGGAGAATTCAGTAAACCGGCAAAAGTTCCTTCTTTAGTGCCTTCCATTCCTTCCAGCACATCGGCAAAATCCTGCATTATCGGCGGCTCAACTTTGGTCAAATCAGCGCCCGGCACAATATCTTTTTTCGCGTATGTTTCCAATAACGCTCGGTCAATCAAAGAATCCTCTTCGGTCGTCACTTTGCCAAGCATTATTCTTACCAAACCCTTGACAGTAATCACAGCGCTCCGAATAATATCCTCCACGCTCACCTCTTCGCCAACCGGCCGCGGCAAATCAAACGGATTAACTTTACTTTCTGACGCCAAAGAAATGTTAATATATGAGCCACCTACAGCGTCGGACAAATGTTTGTATTCCATTTCAGGGTCAATGATCATCACATCGGTGCCAAGCATTAACGAACGCAAAACCTCCAATTTTACAGTATAGGAATTATGAACAAACAGACCGCCGTGCCCGGCCAAAAATACTTCATTATCTACTGTTAAATCATAGACAAATGGGTGTTCGGCCTGCTTTTTTTCAATTTGCTTAATTGGATCCCAAAATAATTCGGCATTTAAGAGGCCTTTTAATTTTGCTATGCACTGTCGCACCTGCGGTAAACGCGTTTGCAATTCTTGGTATCGTTGCCACACCGCAGAAGCCGCGTTATGCAATAGTTGATAATCAACATTTTGTTCGAAACCAGCGTTAAGAGTATCGGTGAGTCCGGCGCTAGCTGACTTTAATTCCAATCCCAATTCTTTATATCCTTGATAAACAATTTTTTTAATATATGAAATGGAAAAAGATGACCCGTCCATTACCGCTATCGCCTTAAACACATTAACCGCGCGCAGAGCCACTTCTCCATTTTTCATTAATCTCCAACTTTGCCCCAATGTTGACCACAACCGTTGATTATATCTCCCACCGTCATCACCCTGCGCCACTACCGCTTCCAGCGCCGGCAAAACCGCAATTTGCGCGTAGTCATTTTCCGATTCTTCAAAATTTTTGATTCTTTCTTCAATCATGCTTATTAATTGACGCAAATCATTGCGAGAAGGTTGATACGCTCCATTTTTTAAGTCAATCAATTTTTGCAAACCTCGCAAAGGCGAAGTGAATAAATCATATAACTCCTGCGCGATATCCTGTATGGGAATGATATCAACGTTGGTATTGCCGCGTCTGGAAGAAATACCCTCCAATAAGGCCTGTTTGCGTTTAGAAACAAAATTAATAAACAATCTGAACGCTACCAAATGTTCTTGTCCGGAAATAGCGACAACTTGATAAATGCCGCGAAAACCGGAATTTGTAGCCGTCTTTTGTCTGACGGCTAAACGCGCGATAATGCCGAAACGCAATAACAAGTACGCCAAATCCGAAGTCAGACCTTTTGATTTGGTGCAAGCAGTAACGGAACTTTTCTCTACGCCGCCGTCTCCTTCGTAATAGGCGCGCAAAAATTCAGCCACTAAATAATTTGAACAATTAAACAAAAAAGACGGCGCGCGTTTATCACCGGCTTTTCCATTAACTCCAATCGCCATCATTAACTCAAAGAAAGAACGACTGGCTATGACAAATGACCCGTCTGACGCGCGATTAAAATAGGTTATATCTAAAATTTTTAAACAATACGTAATATCTTCTTTTACTTCTATATCTTCATTACTTATCAACACATAAGAGTCGGCAATGGTCCCCTCACTGACGATATACCCCAACAAACGCATTAACTCCGGTGTTATTGGCAAGGTTGCTTTCAAACAAGTTCCTTTAATTTCTTTATTTGTTGAACCAATAACAATCGCTTCACGCTCTTTGGTAGAAAGAGGAATACCCAAATATTGAATTAAATTTTTAATGTAGACAATAGGAACACGACGTCCTTCAGTATATTTATATAAATATTTATCAAATTTTTCATCAATCACCTGACCTTTGAGTTTATCTCGATGTTGTTTAATGTAGTTGGTCAAACCGCTAACATACAGGTACGGAGAATCACCACAGAGCGACCAAACATCCAATTCTTTAATTGCCGCGGCCGGTTCCGGCACAAAGCGCGGCAAAGGGATAAATTCGCCCTTACTCACTTCGTGGCTTTTTGCAGCCACGACCTGCCCGTTTCGCAGCACCAACATATTATGATCGCCCGTAACATTAATTTCTCGGCCGCTAGCAGTGCGGAAAATATACATATCGGCGGGCGCTGTTTTTCGCGCCGCCACACTTACGCTGCTCCACTCTCCTTGCAAATGATTATTAAAAGTGTAAACTGATAATCCTGGCTCAATAACTCCTTCCATCTCTTGGTCAATCGGTTCAAACTTATTTTTTTTACCCAATTTATCAATTAATTTGCCGATTGGCAATAATTGCACGGCGCCAGTTTTGTCTTTTATCAATACCTCGGTATTATAATCAACGCTCTTCCCCGCGCCGCTAGTCGCGAACACCACCATATTCGCGTTTTGCAAAGAAAATCTATCAAACAAAATTAAACTGTTGTTGTGCCGATTGATTCCATAAAGAATGCCATTGTCAGAAGTCAGGTCGGAAGAAATAAATGGAAAAGACGAGGCAATTGGCGAAGAATTCATGTTAAAAGTAATCATCAATTCGTCATTGCCTAAAGGCAGAGTGGAATTAAAACCTTGCTCGGATTGGAAAAAAACCTTTTTTGTATAAATCAATTTGGAGCCGAACATGCTTTCAACTTCTTCAGTGGTTTTGTCAAGCGCTTCCTTGCTGTTGGCAAAAAGTGACACATAAAACGCGTATTGAAAAAAATGTTCAATCCCTTGCGTCAAATCATCGCGCAATTTTTCAATGTCGCGCAAAGCGGTTTCACGCACCGGATCGCGCGGCGCGCCTTTTTCAGAATCAGACATAATCTGCGCTTCCAGCACGCCAACTTTTTTCTTCAATTGTTTTAAAATTATTTCTGATTTTACCGGATAGAAAAACATGCCAATGTCAAAAGCCGTGTTCAGATTGATAATTGGCGAAGACCAACCAACGGAAATGTAGCGCGGATAAGTTACGACAAAAATCGTGCGCGCGAACGAACTGCCGATCTGGACAAAAGACGGGTCAACTTTAAAAGCGGCCGGAGAAATTATGTCCCGCACCGAAACCGTGCCGGCGCGGTAAATCTTTTCTTCTTCCAAAACAATCTTTTCTTCTTCCACTTTCTTTTTAGCCGCGGAAAGGCGTTCGGCCTCGGTCGGGCCGCGCCGAATTGATTTTTTTGTTTCCATTGAACTTGGACTAAAAGGCATATTTATATTTTGTCATTGCGAGAAGCGAAGCGACGAAGCAATCTTTTTCAATAGACGAGATTGCTTCGCTCCGCTCGCAATGACATCTATTGCTCTATTTGTAATTTCCCAACTTCGGCCATCTTCTCCGTCTCGGCCAAATCCAGATTGTAAGAATTATAATACAACTCAATCAAACTCTGCGTGTCCAACATCACGGTAGCTAAACTCATGCTTTGCAACTGTCCCATAATCTGGTCCACCCGCGACATCAAATCCTTTTTACGCTGAATAAATCTTTCCTGTTTCATTCCCAAAGTAATGGCCGGTATAAAAATCTCTTTTAAACGAGCGAAAAAACTCTTGCGTTTATCGGACAACGGGTTGAACGGCACCACGACATAAAACCGCTTGCTCATAATATGTCCCATCTCTACCAATTCCCCGACAAACGAACGATAATCTGCGATTTGCATTTTCAACAATTCATTGGTCTGTTCTTTTTCCGATTGTTTTAAACGATCCAGATAATTATCAATGTTTAATTTACGCGATTGAATTACCACCTGCAATGGATATTCCAAAGTATTTAAAAATCCGGCGTAAGCGCTGATGAGCGCCTCCTGCTCTTCTTCGGATTTCAAAGCGAAATTAATGCTGGAAACCAACAGCACCGCGCGCAAAGTGTTGTCTTTCATCACTACCACATCATCACGGATTTCCGCGATATCCAGATATTTTTGAGTTGAAGCGCTGGGTTTGGAACCAGCCAATTTTTTGGATTGCATATAATGTGCCATCCCGATGGCGAAGCCAGATGGATCTTTGAGAACCAATGCCCTAAAAGATTCCTCGCTTTGCTCTGAATGACAAAATGTCTTTTAATCCTCCGGCCTATAGACCCCGCCTGTATCCACTAGCAAAGACATTTCACTCAATTTAGACGTGCCGGGCAAATTTTTATGGGGAATGGCTACGGGCATGACAACTTTTTCCACTTGGCTCATTTTTTTCAATTCCGCCGAGGTGTATTGCTTTTGCCACACGCGCAAGGGCTGTTTCTGCATTGTTTGCAAAAAATTCAGGATAAAATAGTGAAAGGGCTGGCCGTTGATTTTGACAAAAGCCAGAATCAAACCAATGCCGCCGAAAATCGCCAATAGTATCACGAACAAAACCAAATCCGCTAATTTATAGCTCACAAAAAGTATCAGGCCGTCAACCAAAAGAATTATAAACTGCCGCACGGTGATGGGGCCGAAAATTTTGTCTTCAACATCAATAAATTGTGGCACGGTGAATTGTTGCATATCATGTTGTCATTGCGAGCGAAGCGAAGCAATCTCATATTTTGCAAAAGATTGCTTCGTCGCCTACGGCTCCTCGCAATGACAGTTACTAAGTTCTTAATCTCCTATTCAATTCCATTACTACTTTAAATTCTTCATAAGTGATGGTCGGCTGGCCGCTTACTTGCCGTTCTTCAATCATTTTTTGCACCGGCTTGGCCGCGTCAACGCTTTCATTTAATAACCCCAGATATATTTTATTCACTTCGCTTTCCTGCCAGGCCTTAACGCCCAAAATCTTCTTTTCATAACTTTCCTCGGCCAGTAATTCTATTTTAGCATAAATTTTGTCCGCGGTCACTTTGGCTTGCGGAGACAAGCGACGGAAATCCACCAATGACATTTCTCGCAATTCCTCCACTGGGCCGACCAAACGTGGTCTGTAAGTCACATCTTCCATTTTGGAACGGCCGGAAGGTGTTTGCGGTATGGCTATTTTAGGCGCGGGCTTTGGTGGCTGAGGCGGAATTTGCTCTTTTGCCATCCCGAGAACAGCGAGGGACCTTTTGGACGCGTCCGACACAATTTTCAACGGCTGTGGAGGCGCTTTGATAATATCGGAAGATGTTTTTTGGTCATTGTGCGATGGAACCGTTTTTGCGTCATTGCGAGCCCCGACGCTTCGGGACGAAACAATCTCGCTTTTGTCATTCCGAGTCTCCGCCAGCTTGCGGAGCGAGGAATCTTTTTTATTGTCATTCCGAGCGGAGAGAGGAGCAACAGCGACGAACGGAGTCGAGGAATCTTTGGCAACCACAGAAACAACCGGCGCCACGACTGTCTTTGTGTCATTGCGAGGCGCAACCTGCCTGCCGGCAGGCAGGGCCGAAGCAATCTCGCCTTTCCGACTTTCCACCAATTTCAAAAACCTTTCCGCGTCATCATACGCAAATCCCATCCCGCCCTGCGCTATTGGCGACATCAATTTCTGCCGCGTTTCCACCCATCCGCGCACTTCTTTCAAACGCGACACCGCAATCCTGATAAATCTTTGCTGTAATTCCAACGGCACATTCAAGCTACTTTCTTTAATCAATTTTTCCGCAACAATGTCATGGTGTTCAATAATGTGGGCGGTTTCTCTGTCATTCTGAGGGAGTAAAACGATTGAAGAATCTTTTTTCTGCGCAAACACAGGCGAAGATGGTTTGGGTGGCACAACTGGCGCTTGTGATGGCGGTGGAGGCACTGGCTTTATTGGCACCTGCACGCTAGGCAATGATGGCTTTGATTGAATAGATTGCATCTGTTTTGGCGCAACCACGAACTTGGCAGGTGACACAGGAGCAGAAAATATTGGCTTTAGAGGTGGTGTCTCTAAATTCAACAAGGGAAACTCCAGATGGTCATAAAATTTTAAAACAGACAAAACATTATTCTTTTCAGCTTGTGAAATTCCCTTTAACTCATTACTACTGTTTAAAAAACTAATCTCATCAATGCTGGCGCGTTCTAGATGATGAACACTGGCTAAATATGCCGCAATAACGCCGCCTATTATTAATTTTCCCTGCCCGGCATTTATCACTTTTTCTTTACTGGCACGCAAAGCGCCTAAACATTTCTTTGACAACTCAGTCAACTCTTCCGGCTCTAAAAAAAGATACTCATCAATAATGGATTTAGCCGGATTATCGTCAATCTTCAACAGCGCCAACGCGTGTTGCTGCAAAAAACCGGCCAAGTCTTCCTTTTCCAAAAAAGGCAGAGCATTAAAAAAAAGATAAGCGAGACAAATCTCAAAATATTTATATTGTCCAACCGGCGATTTTTCTTCGCGCTCTTTTTGTTGCAAATTAAAATACAAAAATTTGGATTGCATCCGTTGTGATCGTTCAATCAATAAATACACCGTCCGTCCAAGATTATTTTTCGCAAATAATTCGCTCCAATTTTTCACCGCGACCTCTTCAATATCAAAATCGGGCAAATCAACCGTCTGTGTATCTTGATTAATTGCCAAGTCAAGTTTTTTTCTTACTTGTTCCAAATCAAATTCCATATTGTTTATGTTGATGCCAACTCAATTTCTTTGGTTTGTGTATCTAATTGTGCCAACTCTTTCGCCTTTTGATTTTGCGCAGCAACATCTAATACCAATCCTTTTCTGTTTATCGCCACCAATTCATTGAGCTGACTGATCAGCGGCGCCACAGCAACAGGATTATCGGCCTGAAGCGCGTTTAGACGTTGTTGCAAAGCGGCTCCTGCTTTTTCAATAGTGGCGCCAAAAGTGATAGCTGCTTCGCGTATGTCTCGCGCCGCATCTCGCGCCGCAGTATCGGTAATTGTGTCTAAATTTGGAAGAGGATTATTTTCGCTATCTTTATCCTTAAGACGGAATATTCCCTTTTCAGCTTTGGAAGGTGGCTCTTTTATCATTGCCCTCACTTGTTCCATCGGCGTTTTCTCCTGTTCTGACGGCCTATATTTACCGGCATAGGCCACATTATCAAAAGTTTTTTCTGTGCTTGCGTCATCAACCCACTGCTTAGTTCCTTCATCATATGTAGATGCTACAATTTTTGTTTCGGCTTTATCCTCAATGCCCAATTGGCGAAGAATTTTGTCCACCGCATCTTTTTTATTTATATCTTTCATCGCCGCAATCATTTTTTGAAACTGTTCAGGTGGAAGACGAAAAACTTTGCCTCCTTCACTTTGACGCTGACTGTCCCAGGCCATGCCATTTTCATTCAATGCAATATTATTGATTCCCAAAGCCGTAGCTCCAATAACACGCCGTCTCGCGCTACCTAAAGTACGCGCATCAGCGTTCATTAAATCCGCTTGAAATTGACCTTTAAATTCACCATGAGTTATATTATCGGCATGCTGTTGCAGTCTTTCAGCCACGGTCAAATTATTAAAAGCAAAAGATTGTTTTCCCTTAATCATTTCCTTTAACTCCGGCATCGTCTTTTCTTTATTTTGTGTCAAGTCCTCAAAACCTTTATAATCCACACTGGTGGATTTATTCATACTCTGAAAAACACGCTCCAAACGCGCGCCTAACTTAGAATCATCAAGCATGCCGAAATCCTTCAGCATTTGCACCTTGCCTTCCACTGTTTTATATTCTGGTTTTCCACCCATAGCATCATCAACAGAATGTCCTTCAACAGCCGAACCAATCAGATCAAGCAAGGCCTTGCGAATATCACTCTGCGCGGATGTATCCTTTCTGGATACAGCTTCACTATAAGCATTTTGTAATGCCTTACTTCGATCCTCGTATTGCTTCGCTGTAGTTAAGCCCTGACTAATGCGCGCCTCCCGCGTTTTATCTTGTTCCGCTAAAATCATGGCCTCTTCATTTGACACTCTGGCCCCGGCTTTAATTTGAGCGTCAGTCAACCCAGCCGCTCGCGCTCTGGCTATGTCTTTGAATTTACCAACCAATGGCTCTGCCACGATTTTTTCTCTTGATTCAGCTAATTCTTTACGTTGTCTCATTTTCATCTTATACATAGAATAAGCGCCAAGACCCATGGTGAATTTTCCTTCTTTTGCCCTGCCAAGTATGCCTGTTTTAATTTCTTGCTTTTTAATGTCATACCATTCCTTAACACCTTCTTTAATTTTACCTCCGGCAAATTGCCCGACTTTCAGCCCCCCCAAGGCCATCAATCCGCTACCCACTCCGCCGGTAGCCACTCCCAACGCCACCGGCACAGCCAATTTCTTGGCCAAACCGGTCGCTTTATTCTTGATGTTATTCAACGCCCCGGAAGCCAAACCTGCTCCGGCCACACCCAACTGTTGAATCATTTGAAGAGACATTAAAAGCACGGCGATGGAAACGGCGAAAGAGGCCAAATTATCCCAGTTGCCGGCTTGTGTGTTTGAGTCAACTGCCGGCAACTTTTCAAGATCCTGGCCTTTTGTATAACCTATTTCAGCGCTATTTGCTCCGCCACCCAAAGCAGCCAAAGACAGCCACAAAAAAAACGCCACCATCGGTCCGACAATAATCTGTCCTTGCAATTGTTTCCACCACTGGCCATAATATTCCTTTCCTTTTGGAAAAGTACCCAAAAGAAAAGCCAAAGGCGACAAAACAATCAAAACCCACAGTGTAATAATTCTAAAAAGTAAAATGGCGACAAATACCAATATGACAATTAAAGAAATCCCTAACATTATTGCGCCCAAGGCAAAACCAATTAATGTTTTAAAACTCACATTTCCACCCAAACTTACATCTGCTTTAGAATCTAAGGCCGCGGACTTGAATAACTCCTCTATTTGAAACATTTTCATGAAATTTCCACCGGCCGCGGCGGCGTAACCATTAACAAAAGTGAGCATTATCACCTGTGAAAAATCAATCAAAAGGCCAATAAATGTTTTGCTGAAATTGACCAGCAAGGCGGTCACAATCAAACGGGGCAAAAGTTTTTTCCAAGAATAGTCATCAATTTTAAGCATAGTGCCAAAAGCAATGATGAGCATTATCAAAATGAAAAACATGTTGGCCACATCTCGCACCAGCACCCAGCCGACAGAGACGACATTGGCATCCAAAAAACTATTATATTTTGACAACTGAATTAAAAGGTCAATCGCCCATAATAATATCTGGCCAATTAACGCGCTGATTGCCTCTAAAAGATAAGCAAAAGCCGGATAAATATATCCTGTGCCTATCTCAGCAAATGTCGGCGATGCCAATCCCAAAAAGGCCATCGCGCTTATTGCGGTCAAAATCACTGCTGTCGGCCTTCCCCACCATTTCTCTTTCCAGATCCTTACGGACGGCAAAAACCAGGTTCGCTTTTTCCAAACCATGAAGACGGCCTTTTTTACGGCCTGTAATATTTTCATACCTAGTTTATATTATACCACATCTGGCAAGTAAACAAAAAATATCACCAATCAACACCCTCCTCTTGACTTAAAAAATCAAATGTATTAAAGTGAAAACAAGTTAATTCTTCTTAATTAAATCTTAACCACATTTTTTATGTCTATGCCGCTTTCTCGTAAAAATAAAGCTGAACTTATGGAAGAATATCAGCAACTTCTGGTTCAATACGATGAACTTAAAAAAACCGCCCGCCTAGTGAGCGACCCGCAAAACGCGGCGTTTATTGCTAAAGCCGAGGGCTACACCATTAATCAACTAACTCAATCAATCTCCGAACTTAAATCAAACCTCAACGGCACGCTCAATGAATTGGCTGACAAACTTATCGCTGAAGCGCAAAAATTTGAAGAAATTCAAAAAGCGATTGAATTGGCCAAAAAAAATCTTGATATCCACTATCATATTCAAGTGGCGGCCGAGACGCTGGACACGCTCATCAATGAAAACAAAAAAAAGGCCATAGAATTGGAGGAAGAAAAAATTGCCAAGCAACGCGATTGGACGCGCGAACAGGAAGAACGGGAGTATGCCATAAAAATGCAGAGCCGCCGAACGCGGGAAGAATTTGAAGAACTTAAAACACAGCAAAATAGAGTGTTAAAAGAACGAGAGGAGGCATTAAAATCAAAAGAACAGGAAATAAAAGAAACACAAACGCGAGTTGAAGGATTTCCAGCCCAACTTGAAAGAGCTCTGGCCCAAAAAGATCAAGAAATGTCGCGATATTTTAAAAATGAATCTGATAAACAGCTGGCCGGAGCTAAAAAAGATTGGGAGGCGCAAGAAAATTTGTTTAAAATGGAAATCTCCAATTTGGAAGAACGGCTTAAAACGCAAAATGTTGAAAATACGGCTCTCCGCAAAGAAATTGAACAAGCTAACCGACGCATTCAGGAACTGGCTGTCACCATTATTGAAAGCGGCGCGCGCCTTACCGCCAAGCAGGAAGAAAAAAAAGAGCCCACGGCGACCGTTAGCGCGCTTGCCGCATAGATTATTTGCACCGGCCGCGGCATTGGAGCCGGTGTGCCAGTGAATACACCGATGTTTGTGCCATAGCCCAAATTTTTATTTACAAAAATGCGGCTCTAAAAAAGTCGCGCTTATTATGTTATTTCAATTATTTATTTCTATAATGGTAATTAACAAAATTTTCAGTATCAATTTTCCACAATTCTAAAACGCATTTTATGGTTCCTGTTGCGAGTTCTTTATGATTTGGGACAATTGTGGCAATTGTCTTTCCATTAACAATTTTTCTTAATTTAATATGACTGCCTTTTTGTGAAACAAATTCAAAATCAAATCCTTTTTCCAATATTTTAATCACTTTCTCGCCTGAAAGAATGGGCAACTTAGGCATATTCTAAATCAAAAGAAGTTATGAGCGGATGCTTGGTTGTTAACTCATTGCGCGTAGCAACGGGGACATCTTCTAAATAAAGATCAACAGCCTCTTTTAAATTTTTTTGAGCTTCCTCAATTGTTTTTCCTTGAGAAACAACGCCCAATTCTAAACACTTGGCGATAAAATATTCTCCTTCTTTTTCAAAAATAGTATTAAAATGAAATTTCATAAATTTAAATTATTTTCCTACTTATTTTCATTATACACTCTCCCCCTTGACAAGTCAACTTGTTTGGCGTAGAGTGAATGGTTACAATACCACACTCACAATCCTTATCATTTGCACAAGTTTGTTTATCTTTAATACCACCATCGCATGTCCAGGTAACAGGAATAAAATCGCACTTGACTTACGGGAAGTATTGAGTGATTGGCTCGGTGTTTTTTATTTCAAAGATAACAAAAACACCAATGTTAATCTTTAACATTGGTTGCTTTTTCAACTGAAAAACTAAAATGTTTCTTTAAACAACCGACGGCCTCAACATCCATTCTCCGTATTTTTTTGCATACGATAAAATGGCGGATTCTTTATCCGCATTTTTCAATTCCGCTGACAGGTGACTGTCATTCAAGTCACTTATTTTCCATTTGTTTCAAAAGTCGGCATAAAGTACGTTTTAATTTAGGTATTTCTGTTTCACACACTCGCCAGGCTAATGATAAATCCGTCCTAAAATATTCATGCGCAAGAATATCGCGCATACCGGCAATATCTTTCCAAGGAATATCCGGATAAGCATCACGAATGTCTTTTGGTAATTGCTTAACCGCCTCGCCAATTATTTCTAAACGTCTCAAAATGCCGTCTTGCAACAGACGATTGGCGGAAAAATCCTCAAAAGAATAATTCCGGATATATTTTTCTATCAATCGCGTACTCTCCAAAATATCAAGCAATGAGAGCGTGGAATCTCTATTTTTCATAAAATAGAAATCATTTCTTTTTGCACTTGATTTTTTAAATAAGGATGCAGACTATTAAAGGTGGTTACATCAACGGGCCTCTTCAACTTTTCTTCCAATACAAAACGCAATCTTACCAGGTCTAATAAACTTTTTCTGCCTTTAAATTCCACCAGCAGATCAATATCGCTGTCTTTCCTCATTTCACCGCGCGAAGCCGAACCAAACAATGCCGCTCGTTTTACCTCATGTTTTTCTAAAATGGGATTTATGCGATTGATTAGAAAAAAAAGCGAAGATAATTTTTTTTTGCTATTCATACAAAAAAATAATTAAATAAACCAAAATTCTATTCTACCTCCATTCTACCACCATCCACCTTGACAAGTCAACTTGTGTGGTATAGAGTGAAAGGTTACAATAAAGGTAACAACCGGACGCCAAAACAGGCGGACGGAGACAAAAAGGAGGACGGTTGATCCGAGAGTTGGATTGGCCGGTTGCTCTTTTCACAAACCAAAACCGCTCTTAACCGAGCGGAACTGAGCCCTGATGTATCAGGGCAAAAGGGAGAGAAAGATGACTACTGTGAGAAAAGACGGATACCGGAGCGAGAAGCGCGATTCCTTTGCCACGGCGGTGAATATTCTGACCTTCATCTTCGGACTGGGAGTGGTGGTCATGGCCTTGTGCCTGTATGCTCTGACGCAGGGGTGCGAAGGAGGCGGGTCGGACAGTGGCACAGATGGCGGGTGCGTGGAGAGTTGCTCATCGTGCCCGGCCTGCGGATACATTGAAAATGGAATCTGCATGCTCAACAACTGCACCTACAACGGCGACAGCTGGGTGGGAATAGACAACGGGTCGTTGCCCGGTGACAGTGTGCCGACCTACGCCGACGGCAAGCCGATTCCAC
>JACROI010000011.1 GCA_016214465.1 Candidatus Magasanikiibacteriota bacterium | reverse complement strand
GCTCGGTGCACCAGTAACCAAAGTCGGACAAGACCTCGCCGACTTTCTCTCGGAGGTAGGCGGTCACGCGTGACTCCTGGGCAAACGCGAAGTCTATCTGCTCCGCCCTGCGAAGAGCTTCGGGCCGAGGCCCAGGCCAGTCACCCGCCAACTTGCGGAGTTCCTCGCACAGTGCCAGTGCCTCGTGCTGCGTCATCTTCTCCCCCTTGTCTGACTCGGCCATCTCCTGCTCGCCCACCATAGGCGGCGGAACAGTCGTGAGTCAACGACGCGTCGTAAACGCCTTGAGTTGTCCCCACTTCGGTGACGCCCGCGGCGTGGACTAGGGCGCGGCCGGATGCGACGATGGAGGCATATGCCCCTCACTCAAGACCGCGTCAACAAGCTCCGCGACATCTGGTTTCAGGTCTCGGACGAGCTCGTCTCCAACGACGAGGCCTGGGACATGGCCACGAGAATCATGTGTGTATTCGATGCCTTGTGTTCGTGTCCCAAGCCGGCTGTGGATAACTCGATCTTGACAAATGCCTTCAAGAACGAGATCAATTGAATATCTGGTTTCATTGTAATCATCTCTTTGGCATATGCCACAACACGACTACGTCATCTACGCTCGGAAATCCACCGAGTCCGAGGACCGTCAAGTTCTCTCCATTCCAGCCCAGGTCGATGAGCTACGCGCTCTTGCTGGCCGGCGTGGCGTCATACCTGCCCGCGTCGTTGAGGAGTCCATGTCGGCCAAGGAACCAGGCCGGCCCAAGTTCCAGGAACTGATGAGAGAAGTGCAGGCCGGAAATCTCAAGGGCATCTTCTGCTGGAAGCTGGATCGGCTGGCTCGGAATCCGGTTGACGGTGCCACCATCATGTGGGCGCTCACCAAGAAGAAGCTCGGCGAGATCATCACGCCAAGCCGGATCTTCTCGGCCGCTTCGGACGACGTGCTCCTCATGAACATCGAGTTCGGCATGGCCAGGAAGTTCATCGACGACCTGTCCGAGAACGTGAAGCGGGGACAGCGGGCCAGGGTGGCTCGGGGGTGGATCCCCTGGAAGCCGCCGGCAGGCTACAAGCCTGACCGTGATACTGGGACTGTTGTGAAGGATCCGGTCAGGTTCCCTCTTGTTCGGCGGGCCTTTGACCTTATCCTCCGGGGAACAAGGCCAAGCGAAGCACTTCAAGCGCTCAACCAGGTCTGGGGCTACCGAACCGATGCCAGAGCCGGAAGAGAAGGACGGCCTCTGTCTATGTCTCGCTTCTACGAAATCCTCGGCAACCCCTTCTACGCCGGGCTCCTTGTCTACAACCGAGAGGTCTATCAGGGCCGGCACGATCCTATGCTGAGCCCGCCGGAGTTTGACCAGATCCAGAAGATCCTGCACCGGCCTGGACGGCCTCGGCCAAGCCGGCACGAATGGGCTTTTACCGGTCTCGTCCGTTGCGGTGCCTGCGGGAACCTGGTCTCAGCATCCTTTGAAAAGGGCCACACGGGCAAGCAATACGCCTACTATGGCTGCCCCAGGCGCCACGGCTGTCATCAGCCGTATCTTCAACGAGAAGCAGTTGAGGAGCAGATTGCAGCCTGGCTTGACCATATCCGTCTGCCAGACCCGATTGCTCAGTGGTGCTTGGAGACCATGGATCAGATGGCGGTTGATCGTGACCAGGAGAGAGAAGCTATCCACCTGAACCGCGAACGTACCCGCCGCTCCCTTGAGCGGCAACTCACCACTCTGACCGACCTCCGTGTTCGCAATGTCATCGCCGACGCGCAGTACCTGGAGAGGCGCCAGAACCTCCTGCTCCAGCAGGAAGCCCTGAGTCAGCCCGTCAGGGAGGCCGGAGTGTTCGAACCCGCCAGGGCCGTGGTTTCTCTGCTAAACCAAGCCAAGAATCGCTTCCTCGCCGGCGCAGACCGTGAAAAACGCGCCATTGTGGAAGCCGTCTGTTCGAACCCGAAACTGCTCGACAGAAAGTGGCTTTGTTCAGCCAAAAAACCGTTCACCTTGCTCGGTGAACGGCCTCTGATTCCTGTTACTAGCGGGTAACGGGAATCGAACCCGTCGCTTATCCTTGGGAAGGATACATATTACCACTATACTATACCCGCCCGCTTATTCCCGCTTTAAATTTTTATCCATTTCCATACCTTGCTTTTCGCGTACTCTTTTTCCAAATCAAACGAGCTGGTGGCCGCAGTTAATCTTTCCTGCAATAAAAACGGAGTTAAAACTTTTTTCTTAAACTGCTCGGAACTCCAACCATAAGTGTCATTCATCATTTTTTCAGCCGTTTCCGCCGAGCCCAATTCTTTAATGACTTTGGCAAATTCCTGATCCAAATCCTCTTGCGAGACGGTAATTTTCGCCAATTTTGCCTGCTCTTCCAAAACTACTTGCCTGGCTATTCGCTCCCAAACGCTTTTTTGCAATTCAATCGAAGTCGGCTCTGCCAAAGTAGGATTTTGCGTTTTTTGAAAATTATAAAAATTCTGAACAGCTGACAAATCACCTTGAAAATCAGAATAGCTCAAATAATGGCCGTTAACAAATCCAACGGGCAAGCCGACTAAACTCGCGACTTTCACAGTAAATCTACCAGAGGATAAATTATACAAAGCATTATATGATGCCAAGCCGACAATAATCAGAATTATCAATGCCAAACCCGCTCCTGTCCCCCAATAAAAAGTTTTATTCATATTATTTAAAAAAATAATTCCACCAATTTTTAGGATTAAAGGCCGACGCGTTGGACATTTTCACTTCTTTTTTTGTTGAAGAAACAGTCGCGGCGGCACTGTTTATTATCACTAATTTTTCTCCTTCTTTGCCCAGTCCAAATTTCAATCGCGCTTCTCTTTCCGCAAAATCGCCATTTTTTATTTCCTGCAATTTTTCCAAAGAAACCAGTTTATTTTTCTCCCATTTTTCTTTTTCCAGCATCAACTGGTTGATTTCTTTTTTAATCTGATAATCCTGCCAAAATGCCTTTATAAATCCGAACAAAAAAATTCCCGCTATCGCACCAACCAATAGCAAAAAAATTCCGCTCTTCAATAATCCTTTAAAAAATCCCTTACTTCCTCCCATAGCATTTTAATTGTATCATTTTTCTTCCACACTGACAATACCTGCGCTTGAATCATTTTTCGGCTGTTGCCTATTTTGCAAAACCGCGCTGACCACCTCTTGTACTTTGGCCGGATTTTTTACGCGATCAAACTCCAAATCAACTTCTCCGCCAACGGTTTGAATTTTAATCTTGCCGTAATGAAAAATCGTGGGGAACAATCCTTTAATTTTGTATGACACATTATGGATTTTATCCAAATGCACCTCGGTGACGGTTTTTTCCAAAGAACCGACTTGATAAATATCTATTACTTTTTGATTGGTAATTACAAAAGCGTTACGATGCCAAAAATACAGCGCGCGAATCAGTAAAAGCAGGGCTAATGCGAGCGAAGCGGAAAACAGCAAAATCCCCCACCAACCGTGGCTAAACAGCCAAAACATAAAAAAAAACGGCGCAATAATCAGAATAAAAATCAAAAAACCCTGCCAAAAATAAGTGAGGCCGTAGCGGCGAATCACTAAAATTATTTTTTCATTTTCCAAAAGATTAAGGCGCATGTTTTCGCTCTATTTTAGTCGGCGGCGCGAGAAAAGTGGCGGTGTGCCCCCAAAAATATTTCTCATCGCTTGGATGCATGCGATAATCGGGCAATTCGCCATTTTTAATCAATCCGCGAGCTCTTTTCTCAAAACCAATAAAAAAATCTTCACTTTGCGTTTGGCCTAAAACCAGATTAAAAGCTTCCTTTATCGCGTCATAACGCGACTCTTTAAACAATCCATTCAACTGTTTCAAAAGGGGTTCCGGTAATGTTCTGTCTCCGGCGCTAAAATGCCGCAAAGGAAATGATCTGATGGAAAAATTAAATTGCGGATCTGGTAAAATCAGCCCGTGATCAATCGCGCGTGTCGCCCCGCCCTGTTCAATAAAATAATTTCCATCATGACGATCGTAATTTGCCAAAAGAAAATCCAAAATAGCCACTTCTCGTAAATCTTTGACATTGGCCGCTTCCATCCATTCTTCATTTATGAAAGTATTTACTGGACGACCATCTATTTTTAGCTGAACAGAACCAATGGCTCCGTCAATTTCGCGAATCACTGTTGGCGGCACCACTTCCGAATCCAGTGCCTTAGCCACAAAGCCGGCCAACCATTCGCGAAGATATCCGGTCTGCGGACGCTTCTCAACCATTCCTCTGGCCGTGCCGTTTTCCTCCACCCACACAGCCTCGCCATTTTTTGGTTTGAATATCGCCTCCGCCACAATATCGTTTTCCATTGGTATCTCCACCATCATAACTTCATTTCGTGGGTTTTGTGTTGCCAACCGTTCTTCATCAGAACTTGTTTTTCCAGGACTGCGGCAATCTTTTCTCTTTCTAAAAACATCAGTCACTCGCGCCTTTTCCGACTCTCTTAATTTTTTTTCAATTTCAAAGCGTTTACTTAATCGCCCCTCTTTCATTTTATCACCGTGCTCAAGACATTCTCGCAATAAAACAACATGAAGACCATCTTCCAACCGCTTAATTTCCTCCATGAGTTCTTTTTCACTGCGTTGTTCTTTATTTTCAATCGCTGTGCCGCTCAATCCCAAATCAGCCGCGAATGTTTCTTGCTCGGCTAATGGTTCTATAAATTTTTTCTCATGACCGGAAGCGCGGCCTTGGCATTCCGCTCCACGCGGATAAAATGTTTCCAAAACCATAAAATTACGATTTCATTATTTCACCGGCAAAAAGATAAGGATTGCTAAAATGAGCTAATACAGCTAATAAAAATTTTACCCCGTCTTTTGGTTGATAATATCGCGGTTCACCATCAATCAAAACAGACACACCGCGATCCAAAGCCACTAAAACATCAGCGTCGCCAGTGCAAATTACCGTGCCGTCGGACTGTAAAACGCAATGAGCTCTCAAACGGCGGCCGCCTTTTTCACCGGTGAATAAATCAATAAAAGAGCCAATTGGATATTTTGATTTTTCTTCTGACATATTTTTTAATATTTTACGCGTAATCGCGCGATCATCCCATGAGATTTTCTTTTCATTGGCAATGCAGATCGCCTGCTCCGCGCCTTTGCCTGTAATTAAAATCAAATCCCCTGCCTGCGCCAGCGCCAGCGCTTTGGCAATGGCCTCGCGCCGGTCTAAAATTTTCCACAAATTCTTGTCTTGTTTTTTTCCAGCTTTCAAAGCGCCTTCGGTCACTTGATTGATAATTTCTCGCGGATCCTCATCATAAGGGTCTTCATCGGTAATTATAGCATAATCTGCTTGTTCTCCGACAATTTGGCCTAAAATCGGTCTACGCGCTTTATCTCTGCCTCCACCGGTTGATCCCAACACATGAATTACTTTTTGGTGCGGTATCATTTTTATTGTTTCATAAAGCCCAATCATGGCCTTGGGCTCATAAGCGTAGTCAACTATTATTTTAAATGGCTGGCCTTCATTAATAAATTCTAAACGGCCCGGAATGTTGGTCATGGCTGGCGCGGCTTTGGCAATTTCTTCAATTGATAACCCGAGCGACTTGGCAATGGTCAAGGCGCACAGCGCGTTATACGCGTTAAATTTTCCCAATATGGGTAAATTAAATCGCGCGTTATTCCAAACAAAGTGAATCCCCTGCCCGTTCAATTTTAAATTTTGCAAATCTGCCAAACCAAATTTAATTTTATTTTCAGCCGGGAAATTTAAAAAATATTTTGAGTTTGCGTCATCGCCATTTACAATGATTGTTTTTGGATATGTAGCGAATAGCTTGCCTTTGGCGCGCTTGTAATTTTCAAATCCGCCGTGCGCTTCAATATGCTCGGGATACAAATTGGTTAAAACCACTGTATTGTAATCAATATCCAAATGCCGAAATTGCTCAATGCCTTGCGAAGTTGTTTCAATAATCGCCACTTTGCAACCCGCTTGAACCATTTGCCGCAACATTTTCTGCGTTTGAAATCGGCCAAGCATGGTCATTTTCTTGTCATTTAATTTTTCCGATTTCCCAATTTTGAAAAAAACAGTAGAGGTGGCGCCGACATTCCAGCCGGCCGCTTCCAAAAGCCGCGCCAAAAGATAAACCGTGCTGGACTTTCCTCCGGTTCCAGTAATCCCCACCACTGTTAATTTCCGCGATGGATAGCCATAAACAAAAGCCGCCAGCTTGGCGAGCGTAAAATGATAAAATTTTTTTAATAGCCGAGGAATAAATTTTTTAATCATCCTGTTCCAATTAAAAATTTAAACACCCTGACAAGCCGTACCACGACAAAAATCTTCGCCACCTGCCAAACCATTTTAAAATATCCATGCAATCCAAACAAAAAATTACTCTTTGGGATCTTTTGCAAATGCTCAATGCCGTCTAAATTGATTGTTTTTACCCGCTGATCATTGGTTTGGCAATAATAATTCAAGGCCTCTTCAATTTGATAACCACGGCGCAATTCTTCCGGAACTTGTTCAAAAATCTCCCGCTTCATGGCGCGCTGACCGCTTAACAGCGGAATAGAATCGTTCAACTCATTTACCCAGCGCCATTTGGGAATGAGTCCGACTGTCATATCCGCCTCATTATTTAAAATCGGATTGATTAAATTTTGCAAATGATTTTTGGTAATGCCGGAAATATCCGCGTCTAAAAATAAAAGTATTGGCTCTTTGCTTGCCCGCACACCCACGCTCAACGCTCCACCTTTGCCGATATTTTTCGGTAAAGAAATCACTATGGCGCCGGCTCGGCGCGCTAAAAAAGCCGTGTGATCTGTGGAGCAGTCGTTAACAATAAAAATCTCTGAAAATAATCCAGAGGTTTTCAAAGTTGACACCAATCTGGCAATGGTGCGCTCTTCGTTGTATGCAGGGATTATTGCCGAGATCATATTTTAGAATTCGTGGCATGCCTATATCTTTTTTGCTGCGGACTGTCGCCGCGACTGCAAAAAAGAATAGGCATGCCCATTGCTCATTATTTTCCACTTTTCAAACTCACCTCGTATGCGATTTCTTCCATTTTGCGCCGCGCATTTTTGGCTTGGTCAAATTTAGTGCGCAAATAGCCGGTAAAATTAAATTGTATCAAAGTACCCATTATTTCCTCCACTGCTTCGGTGGCGCGTTTTAGTTCAGAAAAATTGCGTTCAGTGGCCTGTTTCATGGCATAACGCAGAATTTCTCCGATAGTGTCGGACAGACCGCCCAAATATGTTTCCGGAGCTACTTCAATTCCGGTAATGGGCCCGATGGATTTATTAAATAAAAATTGCTGAAACAAATCCGCCTCGGCGTATTCTTCCAAAGCGGCATTAAAAACACCCTCGTCAGAAGAGGCAATGCTTTTTTCCTGCGCTTTGGCCGCTTTTTTCAAAGCCGCGAGCGACTTTGATAACAATTCGCCGCCCTCTTTCCAATCATTGCGATGAAAAGAAAAAATTGCTTGCTTTGCCGCTTGCAAAGCATTAGTGGAATGTTCTTGCACTTCGCGCCGGCCTTTTTCCCATTCGCGGAAAGTGGCATGCAGTATTTTGAAATGTTTTTGATTGATTGGCATAAAATTGTGTCATTGCGAGCGCCTGCCGGTAGGCAGGTAGCGAAGCAATCTCGTGATATCAAAAAGATTGCTTCGTCGTCTTTGACTCCTCGCAATGACATTATTATCTCACAAATCCATATTTTTGGCAAAAAAAAGACCCCGCTTTGACTTTCGTCTGGGCGGGGGTGGAGCGTAATGGCTCCGGTTGGTTGGTTAGAATTGATGATTGAAAGAACCGGTAGCAGGGATGGTGGGGCGATTTTATGTCGCCCCGTGGTGGCTAGTTCTTCTTGCCGCCGCCCTGTGATGTCTTGGCTGCTGCACGGATCGCACGATCACGCTGACGGCGCTCCTCACGCTTGGCCTCGCGCTTGGCGCGCTCCTTGGTAGCTTCGTCAGAGTCGCCGCTCGTAGCACAAGCTCGTCCACCATCAGGGAAACGGATGACCTTGCCGGCGGTGATGTCTGCCAACACCTTGCGCGCCAGCTTGAGCTGACGATCGTAGGCGCTGGTGATCACCTTGGAGGTCTCCGGCTGAAGATCCACGGCCTCCTGAGCGAGATTGGCAATGTATTCTTCAAGCCCAACCTTGTCAGTCTGGAGGAAAGAAGGCGTCGCGCGAAGCTCGCCCTCGCACTTCCAGGACACATCCCTGATGATGGCAAGCTGCCATTCAGGCGTGATGCCATCCGGCCCACGGAACTCCTTGATCTTCTCCAGCTTCCTCGTGGCAAGCTGGATGATGTCCTTGGAGCCGACGAACTCGCACAGAACATACTGACGGAACTTCGCCTCACGATCCTCCTGCGCTTTGGCTTCGCGTTCCGACCTTTCCTTGGCGGACTTCTCATCAGCGAGTCGCTTGGCTTCGGTGACCTTACGATCGAGCTCGGCCTTCTCCTCGGCGACCTTCCTGGCGCGATTGGCATCCTCCTGCGCCTTGCGTGCGATCTCGGCCTTGGCCTGCTCACGCGTGGCCACTTCCGAGTCCTCCATCTTAGCGATGATCGCCTCGAAGCGCTGGCCGCTCGGGACGCCTGCCTGACGCATGGCCAGAATGAACTCTGGCATATCGAGCTGACCGAACGCCAGCGCGACCTCTTCGTCAGTCATGAACTGGAAGGTCTCAACCGACAGAGCCGGCACCGCCTTCTCCGCCTCGCTCATCTTCTCGGGCTGAAACACTGCCTTGAGACGCCGATGCCCGCAGGAAAGAACGAAAGCGAGAAAGAGTGCCCAGCCAACCGCGCCACTAACGCGCTCGCGGATTGCCAGCACTCCATCGTCCAGCAGGTGATCTATCCCATCGGCAAAGTACTTCTGCATCTGGTTCATTTCCATTCTCCATTTGCGCCAGTCAATTTGGCGCGTAAAATGGGCTACTACTTTTCGCCCAATCTGACAAATCAGCGTATTTAAGCAGACCTGTCAGATTAGGCGAATAATATAGTATAGCACATTTTGACACTTTTGTCAAGAGATGGTATAATTCTTACACATTTGCGGGCCGGTAGCTCAGCTGGTAGAGCAATTGCCTTTTAAGCAATGGGTCCTGGGTTCGAATCCCAGCCGGCTCAAATTTATAAATACTGGATTCCCGATCAGGTCGGGAATGACAGTAAATAAACACAAACATATGTGCGGAGACAAATGTCCAAAATGCGGCAACGAGCCATGCACTTGCGAAAAATGCGGTTGTTGCTAAATATCTCAAATTAGAAATCTAAAAAGGGCGTGCCTATTCTTTTTTGCAGTCGCGGCGACAGTCCGCAGCAAAAAAAAGATATAGGCACGCCCTTTTTTTAAATTTTCCATTTTGTCTTCGCAATTTCTTCAATCATCAAACACATTTTCTGCAACGCGGTTCTCGGTATAATTTTTAACATTTTATGCCCGATCATCAGCCGTTCATGATTATCTTTTAAAAGCTCATTAATGATTTTTACAAAATCAACAGCGCCCATTGAATCCTCATAAAAAATCATCGCTCCGGATCGTTTGGAAAAATACTCGGCATTGGCGACTTGGTGCGTTTTAGCGATCGGCACAATCACTGTCGGCTTGCCCAACACCGCCAATTCGCTCAACGCGGAAAGTCCGGCGCGCGAAATCACCAAATCAGCCGCGGCGAAAACATTTTTCAATAAGTCCTCATCCAAAAACCGCACAGGATGATACCTTTCGCGCAAAAACTTATCATCAGGATGCCCGCGAAAAAGAGGTATTGACAACTCTTTTCCAATTCCTGTCATGTGGATAACTTGGCAATGCCTGATAAATTCCACCAAATTATTAGTGATTAGCTTGTTCAAAGACAAAGCGCCAGTGCCTCCGCCCAAAACAAACACCGTCAATAAATTCGGGTCTAAATCAAAGTGGCTCATGGCCGCCTGCTTGTCTCCGCGCAAAAGCCCGGCGCGCACAGGATTGCCAATCCAGATTGTTTTGTCAGTTGAAAAATTCTTTTTCTGATGCTCAAAAGATGTGGTGATAAAATCCGTGGTTTTCGCCATCAATTTATTGGCCAGACCGATTTCAATATCCTGCTGGTGAATAATAGTTGTTTTTTTCAAAAGCCAAGCAACCCAGTGCAAAGGCACGCTAACAAACCCGCCGGCGGAAATCAGCAAATCCGGACGAAATTTTTTTATCAATTTCCAACTTTGAATAAAACCAGCCAAAAACAAAAACACCGCGAAGAAATTTTGCCAACTGTTATACCGCCGCAATTTAGCCGAAGAAATATATTCAAACGGTAGATCGTATTTAGCCGCGATGTTTTTTTCCGGCCCTTTTTTCGTGCCCACCCACAAAAATTCCCACTCCGGATATTTATTTTTCAATTCTTGATAGATGGCGATCAAGGGCATTACCGGCCCCAAAGTTCCGCCACCGGAAAAAATTACGCGCATATTACACAGTATTTTTAGACACATTCACCACCACTCCCAAAGCCGCGAGCATAATGGCCAAGGCAGTGCCGCCATGACTCACTAATGGCAAAGGTACGCCGGTCAATGGCAAAAGTCCGGTCATTGACGCGATGTTTATAAACGACTGGCCAATCATCCAAACTATAATCCCTATCACTATTATTTTACCAAATCTATCCGGCGCGCTCAAAGCAATTTTCATCCCGCGCCAGAAAATAAATATTAAAAAAATAATAAACAAAGCGGAAATAAAAAATCCCAACTCCTCGCTGATAATCGCGAAAATGGAATCAGCGCGCACTTCCGGCAGATATTGAAACTTTTGCCGCGAATGTCCCCAGCCCAACCCCCAAATTCCGCCGGAGCCAATTGCCAATAACGCCTGACTTATCTGGTATCCCAAACCCTGCGGATCAAAACTTGGATTTAAAAATACAGTGAATCGTTCCAGCAATCGCCCATATTTGCCTGACCAAACTAATCCGGCCACTCCCAAAAGTCCCGCGCCAACCAAGCACGCTAAATGCGTCAAACGCCCGCCAACGGAATAATAAACCGCTCCGGCGATCAAAAGCAAAATCATCAAAGTGCCAAAATCCGGTTGAGCTAAAATTAAAAAGGAAAAAATAGCAACTAGAATCACAAAGCGTAAAAAATTCCCGCGCCAGTGAAAAAAATCTTCTTCGGTTGAATCAGCCAGCCAAGCGCCAAGATAAAATATTAAAGTTAATTTTAAAAGTTCTGCCGACTGAAAAGAAAATCCGCCGATGACAAACCAACTTTTGGCCGTGCCAATTTTATCGCCGATCCCGGGAATCAAGAGCAGAACCAAAAGTAACAAAGAAAAATAAAACAATGGTCTGGCAAATTTGCGCCACCAATGATAATCAATACGAGTGGTGAAATAAAACAAAATCAACCCTGGCAAGACGCCCAATAATAATTGGCGTTTAATAAAAAAATAACCATCCTGAAATTTCACCAATCCCTCGGCAGAAGATGCAGAAAAAAGCGTCAAAAGACCAAACGCCAGTAAAATCGCGATTGATATTAAAAAAATATAATCGGGTTTATGGATTCGCATAACCTACACTTTATCCACCAAAAAGACAATCAGCCCCAGCATGGCGGTTAAAGCCGCTACGAGCCAGAAACGCATAGTCACCTGATACGCCGGCCAGCCCTTGGCTTCAAAATGATGATGCAAAGGAGCGGACAAAAATACTTTTTTTCCATGACGCAATTTCTTGGAAGCGAGTTGAATCACAACAGAGGCGATTTCCAAAAACAAAACAAAAGCGATAATGGGCAAAAGTAAAACCGAATTAGTTAAAAACGCCACCACCGACAACGTGGCGGTGAGGCCGATAATACCTGTCTCGCCCATGTAAAACCGCGCCGGCTGGATATTATTCCATAAAAAGGCCGCAGTGGAACCGGCCACAATGCCGCTAAAAGCCGCCAAATCATATTGTCCGCGCATTAAAGCGATCGCGGCAAAAGTGGCGAAAATAATAGAGAAGACGCCGCCGGCCAAACCATCCACCCCGTCAATCACGCTCCCACTAAATAATCCGATCATTACCAAAATAAAAAAAGGAATGTAAAGCCAGCCGATAAACAAGTCCCCATCAAACGGCAAGTGAATTGTGTCCCAACCCAGTTTGTAATAAAACCACAAAGCGCCGGCAAGTCCGATAAAAAAAATCACGAGCAAGCGATGACGAAAACGCACTCCTCCGCCCTTGGCCTTTTCCCCCACTCCGGCCACCACGCAAATATCATCCACCAATCCCAAAAGTGAAGCCGCGAGCAAAGTGAATATGGGAATCCAAGTTTGCGAACGGCTGACAAAATTAAAACCGGCAAAAACATCTGGAAAAAATTTTGACAATAATAAAACTGCGATTACCAAAATGGCCGTTGTGCCCCAAATCAGCACTCCGGCCATGCGCGGGACGGTTGTTTCTCTGCCCTTGTGCAAGGCATTGAAAATTGGGGTTTTGGTGCCGTCAACCGACTCAGTGCGGGCTTGTTTTTTCCAGCATTTGAATTTAATCAGCAAACGCGATAATCCCGGTGTTATCAAAAGCGCCAACAAAAAAGCAACTGTGGATAAAATTAAAATTACGACAACTTCTTCAAAAAACATATTTTAACGATTTAAAAACGCCAGAAAAAATCCTTCCATTAATAAAAACGCCTGAATCAATGGGGTTGCCACAGCCATCAACAAACCCAGCCGTTTCAAATTATCATACAAAAAATAGGCGATGATAAAATTGAGTAAAATCAGCACCAAACCAATGAGCGGCAACATTAACAAATCAGAATATGTTCCGACCAAATCCACGCCAAAATGTATAGTATAGTGCAAAAAAATGTTTTCCGCTGATTTAACAGCCCAAAACAGATACACCCACAAAGCGGCGTTTACGGCCATGGCCGTTATCAACGAACTTAATACCAATTTATCCCTTAAAAATAATCGAACTGGAAATCGCCTCATAATTGCTTGACTTAATTTTAATAATGTTATATACTCAAAACATTAAATTTAAACTCTATTTTCCAATATGGCGCATAAAAAAGCAGGTTCATCTACCGCATTAGGCCGTGATTCAGCGGCGCAACGGCTTGGCGTAAAGGCCTCTGACGGCCAAACAGTTAAAGCAGGGGAAATCATTGTCCGACAACGCGGCAGTCGTTTTCACGCCGGAAAAAATGTCAAACGGGGCGGAGATGATACTCTTTACGCTGCCATTGCCGGCAAGGTGAAATTCATACAGAAAAAAGCAAAACGATTTGACGGTGATTTGGTTCTGCGCCGCTTCGTGGCTGTGGCTTAATTACTTGGCCAGCGCGGCTTTGATAAATTCTTTAAATAACGGATGCGGACGCAAAGGCCGCGATTGAAATTCAGGATGGAATTGCACCCCGACAAACCAGGGGTGCTTTTGTTTTGGCAATTCTATAATTTCCACCAGTTTTCTATCAGGATTAATGCCGGAAAAAACCAATCCTTTTTCAGTGAACATTTTTTGATATTCATTATTAAATTCATAGCGATGGCGATGTCGTTCGGAAATGATTTCTTCTCCATAAGCAGACGCTGCCAAAGTACCTTTAGTTAAAGCGCATTTGTACGCGCCCAAGCGCATTGAACCGCCATATTTTTTCACAGCGATATTTTTCGCTTGCTCGGGCATAATGTGAATTACCGGATTGGAACTGTTGGGATTTATTTCCGCAGTGTTAGCGTCTGACAAGCCGCAGACATGGCGGGCGAATTCAATCACTGCCAACTGCATGCCGTAGCACAGGCCAAAATATGGAATTTTCTTTTCCCTGGCGTATTTTATGGCCATAATTTTGCCCTCTACTCCACGATTGCCAAATCCGCCTGGAATAACAATACCGTCAAAATTCTTCAATTCAGAAAGTTTTGACTGGTCTTTTTCATAAACCTCGGAATTAAGCCAAGTTAAAACCGGCTTGGCGTTATTGGCCCAGGCCGCGTGTTTGATTGCTTCAATCACGGAAATGTAGGAATCAGTAAGGACAAAACTGCCGGTGGCGAAATACTTGCCGACAATGGCAATGTGAACTTCTTTTTTAACGGTTTTGATTGTGTCCAGCAATGCGCGCCATTCTTTTAAATCCTTAGCTCGCGTCTTTATACCGAATTTTTTCAAAATCTTTTTACCGATTTCTTCTTTTTCAAAATTTATCGGCACTTCATAAATTGAATCAACATCCGGAGCGGCAATAATGTCTTCTTCGCTAACATTGCAAAACACAGCCAATTTGCGTTTGCGCGGCTCGTCAATCGGCAAGTCAGCGCGGCAAATCACAAAATCCGGCTGAATGCCGGCGGAATTGAGCGAACGCACGGCATATTGCGTGGGCTTGGTTTTCATTTCACCAATTTTA
>JACROI010000015.1 GCA_016214465.1 Candidatus Magasanikiibacteriota bacterium | reverse complement strand
TCCGCCATATCAATCAATTCTGCCGGACGCACCATATACACTTGCGGCAATTTCAAATTCACCAAATTAGGATTAATGGTATAGAGCAAAACATACGAACTCAAAAGCAAAAGCAGGCCGATGAGGGCGCCGGCCATGGTGGCTTTAGCATTTTTAATTCCCTCGCTGGCGCCAGCCGACATCATCCAATCAGCCCCGCTTTTAATCAATAAAACCGCTGCCACAATTCCGCCAATACTTAATAGATAAACATAGATTGTTTTGATGTAATCGCCCAAATCCTTGACATTCGCGGTCTGGCCGATTTTAATTTCCAAGTCAGTTGTGCCGGCTGGCAAACAAACGCCTAAACCGCTGCCGCAACGATTATTCGGCCCAGGCGATTGCCAATTATTTTTTGTGATTTTAGCATCTGGAAATTGTTGTTTCAATGCGGCGTAACATACTTTATCTTGCCAACACAATGGATCTTTAGCCGGGTCTTTTTCCAATCCGATTGTCTGGGCGGCCTTATGATAAGCTCCAAAAATTCCTTCTTGCGCCAAAATCGGACTAGCTGTCATTAAAAACAAATAGCCGACTAATAATACAAAAATAAAAACTTTGAAACTACTACGCGACATAATCACTTAACTAATCCAATCGCTTTTTCCCACGCCTCCAAAGGTATGGCTCCCTCAACTTTTTCCCCATTGAGAAAAAACGACGGAGTGCCTGACACTCCCAAACTCGCTCCATCAACCCAGTCCTTTTCCACCTTACTTTTCACAGCCGCTGATTCAAAACATTGGCTGAATGATTCCATATTTAAACCAATCTGTCCGGCCAAAGATAATAAATCAATTTTGGTAAAATTCTTTTGATTTTGAAACAATTTATCATGAAAAGGCCAAAATTTTCCTTGACTGTCAGCGCAAACCGCCGCCATGGCTGCCTCTTTTCCGCCGGCATGGTTGGCATCGCCCAAAGGAAAATACCGATAGACAAAATTTATTTTATCAGGATATTTAGCCAATAACTCGCGCACAACTGGAAATTCCTGCTTTGAAAAAGGACAGGTAAAATCAGCAAATTCAACAATGGTGATTTTAGCCGACGCGTTGCCCAAGCGCGGAGAATTCAAACCAATCAAATCAATTTTAGCTCCGGCCGGCAAATTGGCCGTTGGTTTATTCTGACCGGCGGTAAAATGCGCGGCGCCAGACACTGCCGTTGAGCCGCCTTTTTTAATTTGATTATAAAAATAGACCGTGCGCCAAACAAAGATAATCATAAAGATTATCACAATGGCGCCAACGGCCCATAAAGCTGCTTTGGTGCCTTTCCACATATTGTCCTCATTATACACAATTTTATCCTGTCAAGCAAGGAGGTGGATTGACACTTAAAATTTAAACTGGTAGAATTATAGACATATGCAATACCTCAATATAGCTCAAATCGTTATTTCTATTTTATTAATCGCCGTAATTATAGTCCAAGCCAAAGGCACTGGTTTATCAGGCGTGTTTGGCGGGGAAGGCAATGTTTTCCGCACTAAACGCGGATTTGAAAAAATACTCTTTTATGCCACTATCGTCTTGGCCGCTGGCTTTTTCTTGGTGGCTATTTTAAATGTCTATCTTTCAACCAAATAGTGTGTTGAAAAAGTTCTTCTTAATACTCAAAAAACAGTGGGAGGGTCTTTTAGGTATTTTCGGGAATTTTTCCAACCATCCACTAGCCAGAATACAAAAAAATCTGGATTTGAAACTGGTGGCCAATCTGGCGCCGCAAAAAATTCCTTCTTGGAAACAACTAAAACAATTGTCCAAATTTCTCAATCCGGCGGAAAAAAAATTCATCAGCGCCGCCTTCATTATAATGCTCGCTTCCGGACTGACTCTTTTGGGCGAATATATTCTCTTGCATCGCGTGGCCGTGCCTGCCTTTGGAGGTGAATACACCGAGGGGCTAGTCGGCGCGCCATCAGCAATTAATCCATTGTTTGCCTCGCTTAATCAAACTGACGCTGACATCGCTCGGCTTGTCTACGCCGGACTTTTTAAATACGATCGCTCGCTCAATCTTGTTCCGGATTTGGCGGAAAAATTTTCTTTGGACAAAACCGGAAAAATTTACACTATCACTCTCAAGCCCAATTTAAAATGGCAAGACGGCGAACCCTTGACCGCGGACGATGTGTCTTTTACATTGGACTTAGCGCAGAATCCGGAAACAAAATCACCTCTTTTGGCCGGCTGGCAAAAAGTCAAATTCAATAAAATTGATGATTTAAATTTCACTTTGGAACTAGACAGCCCTTTTGCTCCATTTCCAAACTTGTTGACTTTGGGAATTTTGCCAACGCATTTGTGGCAAGAAGTGACTCCGGCCAATTTAAAATTAAGCTCAAATAATTTAAAACCAATCGGAGCCGGACCTTTTATGTTTGCCTCTTTGAGCAAAGATGGCCGCGGCAATCTCAAATCCTACACTCTGAAACAAAATCCAAATTATCATTTGCAAAAACCTTACATTAGTCAAATCATTTTCAAATTTTATCCAGATGTAAATACCGCCATGGAGGCCTTACGCAATCGCCAAGTGCTGG